>CAZEIT010000025.1:0-13769 GCA_964512515.1 uncultured Desulfobulbus sp. | reverse complement strand
GACCCTTGTCCCGAGCCTTTTCAAGCGCTGGACGAAACAACTCCCAGTTGACCGTCTCGTTGATCTTGGTAAGCGGATCGCCGTTCTTGTCGATTTTGTACAATCGGTCCTGCAGATCAAAAAAGCCGGGCTGGATCATGGCTGGTCTCCATCGGGTGAGGTTGTCGGGCGCCCTTTAAATCGATCAACAAAGTAACATTTTTACACAAAATCAACAAGTTGATATTTAAATTTGTCGCGGACTACTGAATTTAATTTTCAAGAAACCCTTAATCTCCCCAAGCAGGGTCTTGGCAGGGGCAAAAGTTGCATCCTGGGGCAGGCTGGCGCTCAGAGAATCAATTTCTGTTTGTACGACTGCGATTTTTTCCAGACCGCTTTCCGGGGTGGAAACGTTCTTGGCAATCTGGTTGTCCAGGCCGGCAATAGGAATGATCACCCGGCCAGTCTTGTCCAACGCGGTTTTAACAGCGGGAATACCCCAGAGCATAACCATGACGGTCAGGAAGATATAGGGAGTCCAGGCGCGGATAATTTGGCTGCCGCTGTAGTTGTGGCTCTCTTTGGTGGCTGCGGCTTCATGGGCAAAAACAAAGTTTTCCTTGGGCTGCCAGAAGCGCAGCAGAATAACCAGGGCAGCCAGAGAGGCAAGCGATGCGGTGATGTCGGGCAGGTACGGACCAACGTAGAAGGCGGTCAGGTACTGGAAGAGGGCAAAGGTGACCCCGCAAACCAGGACTGCGGGCATGACTTCCCAGGTGCGCTTGAGGCCACAGATCATGACCGTTACGTAGAACGGAATGAAAATAGAGATAAAGGGCAACTGATGTGCGACCATTTTGGAGAGGTACATGCCGTCATCGTTGTAGCCCATAACCGCGGCCAGGGCGACGATCGGAATACCGATGGCGCCAAAGGCAACCGGCGCGGTGTTGGCAACCAGACACACGCCAGCGGCGTAGAGCGGTCGGAAGCCCAAGCCAACCAGGGTTGCGCCGGCAATGGCCACTGGGGTGCCAAAACCAGCCGCGCCCTCGATGAAGGCGCCAAAACAGAAGGCGATGAGCAGGGCCTGAATACGGCGGTCAGCGGTCAAGCCGGCCAGCGAAGCCCGGATAATCTCGAACTGCCCACCCTTGACCGTGATGTTGTAGAGGAAGATGGTGGCAATGACAATGTAGAAAACCGGCAGAAGGCCAAAGGCCACCCCGTTTAGAAAGGAGAGCGCGCCAAGTTTGGCGGGCATGCCCCAACCAATGACCGCAATCAGAAAGGCAGAAGCAACCGCCAGCAAGGCGGCCCAGTGGGCCTTCATCTGCAGCACTGCCAGGCAGACAAAGATGACAATCAATGGAATCGAGGCAACAAAGGCCGATAGGGCCAGGCTCTCTCCCACGGGCGTGTACACTTGAATCCACGGCATAGTATTCTCCTTATCAGGAAGGGTTATGGTACATGGCGATCACTAAAACGCCATGCGTGAACTTCGAAAGTGAAGGAGGCTAAAAAAGTTCACTTGTTAAACTTGCCTTACCATTGCAGTGTTAATTTGTTTAAAGTTGTTTTACCAGTTATTCCACGACGAGAGTTTTGTCAACAATATTTTCTGTAAATGTGAGAAAATAGTGTTGACACGCGGGGATATAATGCAATACGGTAGGGAAAAGATTTGGATTGACCAGTTAACCATTCGCTGCGCGACAATGACCACAGCATTCAGGCTGGTTGCGTTATCGGCATTACAACTATGGAGGCGACATGTACGAACTGTTTAAGGCCCGGGCCGAAAGAGCAGGGGCTGAAGTCCACCGTTTTACAAACAAGGCAGAGGCAGAAACCTATATCGTTGGCTTCTTGCAGCAGGAACAAATCGCTGAAGATGCAGGCCGCCTGGCGGTATGGGCAGAGTGTCCTTTTCTTGACTCAACCTTCAAGGAGCACGTGGGGCAACTGCCTGGCATGCGTTTGACTGTCAGCCGTGAAGATGCCAACAACGCCTGGGTCGGCATCAGTCAAGTAGATGGGGCTCTGGCGGAAATCGGCACCCTGGTGCAGGATGCCACAGCCATTGACAAGCGCCTGGTGTCCATGCTGCCGGAAATCCACCTGGCCATCCTGGCCACCGATACTATTGTGGCTGACATGCCTGCCTGGATTGCCCAAACCGATACCCAGAAACTGGGCGGCTACACGGCCATGATTACCGGCCCCAGTCGCACTGCTGATATTGAACGGGTGCTCACTATTGGGGTGCATGGGCCAAGACGGCTTATCATCTGCTGCGTGGACAACATGGGAGGGGAAGCATAATGGAAAAGCAATTCAGAGATTCGATTGGTACCGCCTTAGACGATGCCAAGCTCAGCGCTGCCTTGGGTAAATTTTCCGTGGACTACAAAATTAACCGCGCGAAAATCTATGAAGATACCGATTTTGAGGCCCTGCGCAGCCAGATTGCCGAATGTAAGAGCTATGCCGCTGCCCACATGGAGGAATTGGCCGGCCAGTTCACCAAAAGCGCCGAGGCACGCGGGGCCAAGGTCTTCCGGGCCAACAGCCCGGAGGCGGTGCGCGAATATATTTTAAAAGTGGCCAAGGAAAACAACGTCAAGACCATCGTTAAATCCAAGTCCATGGCCACGGAAGAGGTGCACCTGAACCCCTTTTTGGAAAAGGAAGGTATTGAGGTGGCTGAAACCGATCTTGGCGAATGGATCATCCAGCTTGCCGGGCAGCGGCCTTCCCACATGGTTATGCCAGCTATTCACCTTACCCGCGATGATGTGGCCGATATTTTCAGTAAGGAGGTGGAAGAACGCCTGAGCTCCGACATTCCCCGCCTGGTCAAGCTGGCGCGGGAACGGCTGCGGCCGAAATTTATGCGGGCGGAGATGGGCATTTCCGGCGCTAACATTGCCGTGGCTGAAACCGGCACCCTGGTGCTGATCACCAACGAGGGCAATGCCCGCCTCACCACCACTTTGCCCAAGGTGCATGTGGCCGTGGTAGGTTTAGAAAAGCTGGTGGCCAAGTTCGCCGATGTCGCCCCCATTTTGAAGGCCCTGCCGCGCAGCGCCACGGCCCAGTTGCTGACCAGTTACGTCACCATGGTGACCGGGCCCACGCCCACGGACGACGGCGCGATGAAGGATCTGCATATTGTGCTCATGGATAATCAGCGCACAGCCATGGCCCATGATCCCATGTTTAAAGAGGCCTTGCAGTGCATCCGCTGCGCCTCTTGTCTGAACGTATGCCCCATTTTTCGCCTGGTTGGTGGCCATGTGTTTGGCAAGGTCTACACCGGGGCCATTGGTACGATTTTGACCGCCTGGTACGAGGGCTTGAAGCAATCCGAAGAAATCCAGGGCCTGTGTATCATGTGCGGGGCCTGCAAGGATGTGTGCCCTGGCAAGATCGATATCCCCAATCTGATTATGGAGGTGCGGCGACGGGTGGTGCAGAGCGAGGGTGTGCCGCTGATTCAAAAATCCATCTACCAGGTGGTGAATAACCGCAAGCTCTTCCACGGCATGCTGCGTGCTGCCTCGGTGGCAGGAAAACCCTTCAGCAAGGATGGCTTTATCCGCCACTTGCCGCTCTTTTTGTCAGACCTCACCGCAGGCCGCAGCCTGCCGGCCATTGCCGCCAAGCCCCTGCGCGATACTATAAAAGACATTGAGCAACCAAAAGGGCTGCAACAAAAGGTAGTGTTCTATGCAGGTTGTCTCATCGATTTTGCCTACCCGGAGATGGGCGAGGCCCTGGTGAAGATTTTCAACAAGGCCGGTATTGAGGTGCTCTTTCCTGAAGGCCAGACCTGCTGCGGCGCGCCTGCCCGTTACAGCGGCGCCTATGAGGTGGCAGCCAAGAACGGCCTGGACAACATCGAGGCCCTGCTTGCAGTTGAGGCTGACTATGTGGTTTCGGCCTGCCCGACCTGCACCGTGGCTTTGAACGAGGAGTTTATTGCTACCTTTAAGAGTCTGAAGCAATACCAGCATGTGGAGAGGGCCGAAGAACTGGCCGCCAAGGTGATGGATTTTTCCACCCTGGTCAAAAAACTGGTGGACGAGGGCCGGCTGAGTTTGAAAGAAGGGCAGCAGCTTGGCAAGCTAACCTATCACGATTCCTGCCACCTCAAGCGCTCTTTGCGCGCCGACCAGCCACCGCGCGAATTGCTACAAAAAGCTGGCTATGAAATCAACGAAATGTTTGAATGCGATGTCTGCTGCGGCATGGGCGGATCTTACTCGGTCAAGCTGCCGGAGATGTCTGCCCCGATTTTGCAGCGCAAGCTGAAAAACATCAAGGATACCGGCGCGCCAGTGGTGGCCATGGATTGCCCAGGCTGTGTCATGCAGATTCGCGGCGGCATGGACAAAGATGGTGCGGCGGTGCAGGTGCGCCACACGGCTGAATTGATAGCCGATCAGATACAAGACTGACAGGCAGGTAGCCTATAGTTCAAGAAACGCGGGAATTTCTGGGGCCAGGGTGGCAGGGAATTCCCGCTTTTGCATTGTAACAAACGCACGGCCAGTATAGTTGTCGTGTACCTGGTATGAAAGGAAGAGGAGGAAGGAGCGTGGCAAACAATCTGTATCTCACCGCTACTGAAGAGCGCAGCGGCAAGTCGGCGGTGCTGCTGGGCGTCATGCAGATGATTATGAAGGAGGTGGGCCGCACCGCCATTTTTCGGCCTATCATCGATGATCATGTGTTTGGCCGCACAGACCACGATATCAACCTGATCTTGAAGTATTTCAATCTGGATACTCCCTACGAAGACACCCATGCCTACACCCTGAGCGAGGCGCGCCAGTTGATCACCACTGGTCAGGAGGAACTGCTCTACAGTAATATTCTGAAGAAATACAAGAAGCTGGAGGCAGACTACGACTTTATCCTCTGCGAGGGCACAGACTTTCGTGGTAAGGATCCTGGTTTTGAGTTCGACCTCAATGCCAACATAGCTGCCAATCTGGGCGCGCCGGTTTTACTGGTGGCCTCGGGCCGCGACAAGAACACCAACGAGATCTGCGCCCATGTGCACATCAGCGTGGACAGTCTGCAGGGCATGAACATAGACATCAGCGGCTGTATCATCAACCGGGTACCAGAGAGCTTTATCCGTGACACTGCCGTCAACAACTGGTGCCGGGATCAGTTTGGAGGCGAATTTCCCCTTTACGTTATTCCAGAAAACAAGGCCCTGGGTTGCCCCACCATTGATGATGTCAAACGCTGGCTGGGGGCAGAAGTGCTGTACGGCAAGCCCAGCATGCTCAACCTGGTGGATAATTACCTGGTTGCGGCCATGCAGATCAGCAATTTCCTTACCTATATCAAGGAGGGCAGCCTGATTATTACCCCAGGCGACCGCTCCGACATCATCATTGCCAGTCTTGCCAGCCGGATTTCCTCGGCCTATCCGAATATTTCCGGCATCCTCATTACCGGCGGCATTGAACTCAGCCCCACGGTGCAGCGGCTGATCAAGGGCTGGACAGGCATTCCGGTGCCGGTTCTCTATGTGGAATCCCACACCTTTGACACCGTGCACAGTGTCAATGAGCTCTACGGTCATATCGAGCCTGGAGACGAACGCCGCACCGCCACCGCGCTGGGATGGTTTTCTCGCTATGTCAATGTGATGGAATTGGGTAAGAAGGTAATTTCCACCCGGTCCAGCAAAATCACACCGCGTATGTTCGAGTACAGCCTGGTGGAAAAGGCCTCCCAGAACAAGCAGCATATTGTGCTGCCCGAGGGCACGGGCGAGCGTATCCTGACTGCAACCGATATTATTTTACGTCGAAACATCGCCGAGATCACCCTTTTGGGCAAGCAGGAGGAAATTCTGGCCAAGGCCACCAGCCTGAATCTCAACATCGACGGCGCGCATATCATCGACCCGATCAACTCCGAGCACTACAACGACTTTGTCGAAACCTATTTTGAGCTGCGCAAACACAAGAACATTGTGCGCGACGTGGCTCGCGACCGTATGTCTGACCGCACCTATTTCAGCACCATGATGGTGCACAAGGGTCTGGCCGACGGCATGGTCTCGGGTTCGGAAACCACCACCGCGCAAACCATCCGCCCGGCCTTTGAATTCATCAAGACCAAGCCCGGTGTTTCAGTGGTTTCTTCCATCTTCATCATGCTCTTGCAATCCAAGGTGCTGGCCTTTGGCGACTGCGCCGTGGTGCCTGACCCGGATGCCCAGCAACTGGCGGAAATTGCACTCAGCTCCGCTGAAACCGCGCAGATTTTTAGTATTGAGCCACGGGTGGCCATGCTGAGCTATTCCACCGGCTCCTCAGGCTCGGGCAAGGATGTGGACAAGGTGATCCAGGCCACGGAAATCGCCCAGGCGCTTATGGCCGAGCGCGGTCTAAGCTTTCCGTTGGAAGGACCGCTGCAGTACGATGCTGCCTTTGACCAAACAGTGGGTAAACTCAAGCTGCCTGGCTCGCAGGTAGCCGGCCGGGCCACGGTCTTCATCTTTCCGGATCTCAACACCGGCAACAACACCTACAAGGCGGTACAACGTGCAGCCAATGCCGTGGCCATGGGCCCGGTACTGCAGGGCTTGCGCAAACCGGTCAATGATCTTTCCCGCGGCTGTACTGTGCAGGACATTGTCTACACCGTGGCCCTTACCGCCATTCAGGCCCAGGTAGCCAAAAATGGGCAGAACAAGGGTGCGTGAATCATAAACAAGGAAGGATTATGAAACTTTTGATCATTAATTCAGGCAGTTCATCCATCAAGTACCAGCTACTGGCCATAGAAAAGGAAGAAGTACTGGCCTCTGGTCTGGTGGAGCGCATCGGCGAGGCCATGGGCCTGCTTAAGTGCACCTTTTTTCCAGACAGTCCCCATGAACGCAAGGTGGCAAAGGAAGAGCCAGTGGCCAACCACAACCAGGGAATGCTGCGGGTGATTGACCTGCTCTGCGATGCCAAGGAGGGCATCATTGCCGACACCTGGGAGATAAACGGTATTGGTCACCGGGTGGTGCACGGCGGTGAGGATTTCCGTGAGCCCACCCTGATAACTGATGAGGTGGTGGCTGCCATCGAGAAAAACATTCCGCTGGCGCCCCTGCACAACCCGCCTAATTTAGACGGCATTCGGGTGGCGCGGCAGCTCTTTCCCAATGCGCCTCAGGTGGCCGTGTTTGACACCGCCTTCCACCAGAGCATGCCCAGCCGCGCCTTTTTATACGCCCTGCCGCGCGAACTCTACGAAAAATACCGGGTGCGGCGCTATGGTTTCCATGGCACCTCGCATGCCTTTGTTGCGGCTGAATGCGCGAAAATGCTCGGCAAGGAGCTGAGCGCCTGCAACCTCATCACCGTGCACCTGGGCAATGGCTCTTCCATGACTGCCATCGAAAAGGGCAAGAGCGTGGACACCAGCCTGGGCATGACGCCTTTGGAGGGGCTGGTGATGGGTACCCGCTGTGGCGACGTTGATCCTGCCCTGCATTTGTTTTTGCACCAAAACTTAGGCCTTGATCTGCCTGCCATTGACCGGATGCTCAACAAGGAATCCGGCCTCAAGGGGCTCTGCGGCATGAATGATTTGCGCGACATCCATAGGGCAGTGGCTGCAGGGGATGAATGGGCTGAGCGCGCCCTGGATGTGCTCTGCTACCGCAACCGTAAATACCTGGCTTCTTTCATCGCTGTGCTTGGCCAGGTGGATGCCATTGCCTTTACTGCGGGTATTGGTGAGAACGACGCGGTGGTGCGGGCGGAAAGCCTGCGTGGATTGGAGAATTTCGGCCTGGTGCTGGATACTCTTAAGAATGAGGAGCACTCCCGCAGCGCCCGCTGCATCAGTGCTGAGGGTAGCAAGGTTAAAATCTTTGTCATTCCCACCAACGAGGAACTTTCCATTGCCCGGCAAACCGCCCGCCTGATTGAAAAATAGGCAGACAAACGTTCTTCGCGCCGCAATTCGGGGCGTGTTATTCCGTTTCCAGATCAAAGATTATATAGTTCCCTATTTGTATTGTTCCCACGCTCCCGCGTGGGAACGCAGCCACGGGCGTTCCTGCTCTCCGCCTCAAGGTATCGATATCTATCAGCTCTGACTGTCCGTACCAATTTCTGATACTGGAATAACCCAGTGTTCGGGCGTATCCACATAGTCACGCTTTACCGAATTGCAGGATATTGTTCCCACGCTCCCGCGTGGGAACAATCTGTGTTCTTTTTGTTCCTTGCAAAAGTAAAACACATAAACAGAAACGGGCCTGAAAGAGGCCCGTTTCTGTTGTTCATGCTGTGCATCTTGCGCGCCTTAATCAAAGACGCGTATCTGTTGTCTGCAATTACAGCAGGTAAGGATCATCCGCTGGCGCGCTCAGTGTCTTGGGATCTGCATTGGTGTCAATACCCAGATCGCCGTGCTTTTCCGTTGCTTCCTTGCAGACACCCTGCGAGGGTTTGTCCAGCTCTGGATGCTTGTTGTTGGCCTCGTAGTTGGCCTCGCGCGAGGTGCGCTGGGGCAGGTTCAGGTCAACCTCTTTGAGGTCGATGTCCAGGGTCTTGGCCACGCCTTCGCCGTAGGCTGGGTCTGCCTGGTAGCAGTGGTTGATCCAGCGGTGCTTGATCTGCAGGGTGGCATCGCCCAGGTTACGGGCCGTGTTTTCAAAGAGCACCTGCTGCTGATCCGCGGTCATGGCGCGGAAGAGCTTGCCTGGCTGGCTGTAGTAGTCGTGGTCATCCTCGCGAAAATCGTAGCGGTAGATGTCGCCATCCGCCTGCTGGGGTGGTTGCAGGTGATTGATATGATCGCCCCAGTTGCCGTAACTGTTGGGTTCATAGTGGTTTTCGCTGCCCAGGTTGCCATCCACCCGCATCTGGCCATCACGATGATAGCTGTGCGGGCACTTCACTCCACGCGGCGCATTGACCGGAATCTGGTGGTGGTTCACTCCCAGGCGATAACGCTGGGCGTCGCCGTAGGAAAACAGGCGGCCCTGGAGCATGCGGTCGGGTGAAAAGCTGATGCCGGGCACCACATTGGCCGGGTTGAAAGCGGCCTGTTCCACCTCGGCAAAGTAGTTAGCCGGGTTGCGATTCAACTCGAACTCGCCCACTTCGATGAGCGGAAATTCGTCTTTATACCACACCTTGGTCAGGTCAAAGGGGTTGTAGGGCATGGCCTTGGCCTGCTCTTCACTCATGACCTGGATGTACATCTTCCATTTGGGGAACTGCCCCTTTTCAATGGCGGTATAGAGGTCGCGCTGGTGGCTTTCACGGTCATTGCCCACGACCTTGCCTGCTTCCTGATCCGTGAGATTGAGGATGCCCTGCTGGGAACGGAAGTGGAATTTTACCCATACCCGCTTGTTGTCCGCATTGATCATGCTGTAGGCATGGCTGCTGAAACCGTGCATATAACGATAGGAGGAGGGAATACCCCGATCACTCATGATGATAGTCACCTGGTGGAGCGATTCGGGCAGAGAACTCCAGAAATCCCAGTTGTTGTTGGGGCTGCGCATATTGGTGCGGGGGTCGCGCTTAACCGCATGGTTCAGGTCCGGAAACTTGAGGGGATCGCGGAAAAAGAACACTGGTGTGTTGTTGCCGACCATGTCCCAGTTGCCTTCCTCGGTGTAGAATTTGAGGGCAAAACCACGGATATCGCGCTCGGCATCGGCTGCACCGCGCTCGCCGGCCACGGTGGAAAAACGTGCGAACATCTCTGTTTTCTTGCCGATTTGAGAGAAGATTTTTGCCTTGCTGTACTGGGTGATGTCGTGGGTAACAGTAAATACGCCATGCGCACCCGAGCCCTTGGCATGCATGCGCCGCTCCGGAATGACTTCGCGATCAAAATGGGCCAGTTTCTCCAGGAACCAGACATCCTGCAAAAGCATAGGGCCGCGCGGGCCAACGGTCATGGAATCCTGGTTACTTTCCACCGGCGCGCCAGCGGCAAAAGTCATTTTCGGTTCTGCGCCCTTGGCGTTGTTTTTACTGGGCAAGGGTTCACCCAAGCCGTTTTTGTCCATGGGACACTGCATTTTTTTCATTGTCGCCTCCTGAAAAGGTTGGGGATGATGCTGAGGGCTGTCCCTGCACGACAACCACTATCACGCAGACAGCACCATGCGTATTGACTCAGCTAGGGCGACTATAAGAGATGCCCAATCTGGTGTCAATCGCAAACAATAATTATTCGCATGTAAATGCAATTTCTTTCAGGCGCAAAACTGAAGTGCTTAGTTTTTAACCGTAATAACAATGTGTTATTTAGTTCCCCGGGCCAGTAGTGATGTCAAGAAGACAGAGCCAATGTGATGAGAGCATGCATTGAGATACTCCGAGGAGCATCTTTCGATGCCGACAGAGAGGGCTTTGATATGGAAATGAATCATTCAATGGGTGTGTCGCTGCGCTCTCCATTATCTTCATTTATATTGCCAGAATCCTGTTGATTCTGCTTGCGTTCTTTTTTCAAGTCCTTCTTCTTTTGTTTTTCCAGTTCACGCCGTCGCTTTTCCTGCTGGTAGTTGGTTTTCCTGGCCACAACGCCCTCCATCGGCAAAATATAGATACAAAAAAGGGGCTCTGCCATCAGCAGAACCCCTTATAAAAAAGAAAACGTCTTGATTACAGCTTGGTCACATTGGCAGCAGACGGCCCTTTGGGCCCGTCAACCACGTCAAAGCTGACCCGTTCTCCTTCACTCAGTGATTTAAAGCCGTGGGCCTGGATCGCTGAATGGTGCACAAAGACATCCTGTCCATCATCGCGGGCGATGAATCCAAAACCTTTTGAATCATTAAACCATTTTACTGTTCCTTTAACCATGTTGCTCTACCTTGTGTGCAAATGCGCCTCTGGCGCGTGAGTGTGCAATCCGCCTTCGCCATGAAAGCGGATTCATTGAACGTAGCTTACGTTCAATATCAGTAAAAATTCAGTGTTTCACCTGACTCGACCGGCTGGAAGGACGCCTTCTGCCACTGTTTTGTGCGCCTCCCCTTGGCTGATAGTTTTTTCTGCTGCTATTGCCGGCATGGCTTGTACGCTGGGGCCGATGCGCGCGGGCCGCTTCCTGCATTTCGTTATGGTCCGCTTCATCTAGAGCCAATTCACCAGTCTTGCAACGCTGCATGGGCTTGGGCAGGCAGGCTTCTATGCGTTTCACCAGATACAGGTCATCACTGGTTGCAAAGCTCACAGCCTCGCCGGTCAGAGCTGCGCGGCCAGTGCGGCCGGTGCGATGGATGTATGCTTCGGTCGTGTCCGGCATATCGTAGTTGATCACATGGGAGATGCCGGCAATATCAATGCCCCGGGCAGCGATATCCGTTGCCACCAGCACCTTGAACTTACCGCTCTTGAAGCCGTCCACAGCCTGTTTTCGCATATTCTGGGAAAGGTTGCCCTGCAGGGAAGTGGCATTGAAACCAGCAACGGCCAGCTTAGCCGCAAGGTTTTTGGCCTTGTGCTTGGTGCGCGTGAAAACAAGGGCCGAATGCATGCCTTCATCGCGCAAAAGCTGTATCAAAAGTGATGTTTTCTCGGCTTGTTTGAGGGCATAGAGATGATGGGAAACGGCTTCTACCGAGCGGTTCGGGCTGATCTGCACCCGCACTGGTTCCTGCAAAATCTCTTCCACCAGTGCACTGATGCCATCCGGCATGGTGGCGGAGAAGATGAGAGTCTGTTTTTTCACTGGAAGGTTGCGCACGATACGGCGTACATCTGGCAAAAAGCCTTGATCAAACATGTGATCCGCCTCATCGAGTACCAGGCACTCCACCTGTTTGAGGCTGATGGCGCGATCGTTCATGATGTCGAGCATACGACCAGGGCAGGCGACAACGATGTCAACCCCGCGCTTGATGCGCTCGATCTGGGCCTGTTTGCTCACCCCGCCATAGATGGCCAAGGCGCGCAAATGCGTGCCCTGGGTGATGCTGCTGGTAAAGGCAGTGATCTGTTCGGCCAGCTCTCTGGTCGGGGCCAATACCAGGGCGCGCGGTTCTCTGCCTTTTGCCTGGATGAGCCGGTGCAGCAGCGGCAGTATGTAGTCCGCAGTCTTGCCGGTGCCGGTTTGGGCCAGACCAATAACATCCTGGCCAGCCAGGATAGGTGGGATAGCCTGTTTCTGAATGGGAGTGGCCTCGGTAAAGCCACAGCGGTTGATTGCCGATGCAATCCGGTGGTGCAAAGAAAAATTCGAAAAATTCACAAATGTCCTTATTACAGAACCAAGATGGCCGGAATTGCATGCAAGCACGCAATGGTCTGAACCGGTTGTATGTTCTGACTGAAAATAAATGGTACAGGAAAGATGGCGGCCGTACGTAGAACCGGGCATGCGCATGCATGCCTAACGGTTGTACTGACCGCGTTTCTTTTGAGGTTTTGCCTCGTTGCAGACCAGCTCCCGATGCTTGTATTCCTTGCCGTTCAGGCCTTCCATAACCTTATGGCCCATGGAACGGTTCAGCATTTCAACAAAAGCAAAACCCTTTGGCTGACCGCTGAAAGGATCCCGCACCAGCTTGGCGTCAACAACCTCGCCAAATTCGGAGCAGAGTTGGGATATATCAGATTCAGTGACGGCGTACGGCAGGTTACCGATAAAAAGTTTCATGCCTTCCCCCTGAGCGGTGGAGTTTGTATCAGCATGAACTTTTGAGGTATCAAGGGATAAACCAGTTAGCACTGGATATCAAAAAAGAAAATGCTATGAATTGCTGAACTTGAAATAATACTCACACAAAGAAGAAAAGGCAAGATGTTATTCGGTCATCTGCGCAGGGCAGGCGGCAATACAACGCTGGCTCTGCCCTTTATAGCTGTGATTTGATAGGCAAAAATATTTTCTCCAAAATTTTTTGCCTAAACGGTCGTTTGCGCCACATTTCGTAATCGTAGTGGTGACAGCGCTCAAGATCCTGCTCAAAAATCCGGGTCATTTTTTGGGCAAAGTCCTGATCGTAGATATTGAGGCTTGCCTCGTCATTAAGGTGGAAGGAGCGCATGTCAAAGTTGGTGGAACCCACAGAAACCAGACGCTCATCAATAATCAGCATCTTATTGTGCATCATCGTTGGTTCAAAAGTGTGAATTTCCACTCCTTTTTTGAGAAAATCACCCCAGAGCGCCTTGGAGACAAAGCGGACAATCTGCTGGTCAATGTGCTTGTCTGGCACCATGATGCGAATTCGTACCCCACGTTCTACAGCCGCCACCAGGGTGTTGACTATCAACTCATCCGGTACGAAGTAAGCGGCCTGCAGATCAATGCTTTTTTCTGCGGCAGTGATGGTCAGCATATACATGAGTTGCATGTTCTCGCTGCCGCCTGCGGGCGAACTGATAAACATGTGGGCCCAGGTATCGCCCGCCTTGTCTTGTGAGGGGAAAAAATCCTCACCGTGCAGGACTTCGCCGGTGGTTTTGATCCAGTTGTCGTTGAAGGCCGCCTGCACCTGCGAAACCACCGGTCCCTCCATGCGGAAATGGATATCGCGCCACTGGCTTTCATCCTTTGCATTGCCGAGCCACAAGTCGGCAATGCCAACCCCGCCTGTAAAGGACACTTTACCGTCCACCACCAATAGTTTTCGATGGGTGCGGTTATTGAGCCGGTTGAGGTGGTACCAGCGCAAAGGCCGATAACGATGAACTTGTGCTCCGCTTTTTTCAATGAAATCCAGCAGTTCATCGTCCATTTTCAAGCTGCCCGCCCAATCCAGGAGCAGGTGTACA
>CAZEIT010000024.1:0-13820 GCA_964512515.1 uncultured Desulfobulbus sp. | reverse complement strand
ATCGCGGCGGCTGGGCCCACGCAGCGGTCGTACCTCGCCCACGCAAAAGGGCGGAAAGTTGTAGTGGAGCATGAAACGGCGGAAGACGTCGCCGCCCAATCCTTCCACGTGCTGTTCATCGCGCTCGCTGCCCAGGGTGCTGATCACCAGAGCCTGGGTTTCACCACGGGTGAACAGGGCAGAACCATGCGCCCTAGGCAAGACGCCCACCTCGCAGGTGATTGGCCGCACATCGGTGAAGGCGCGGCCGTCAATGCGGCGGCCCTGCTCCACGATCTGCGCCCGCATCCGTTTTTTGCGGTACGCGTCCAGAAATTCGCCAATCTGCCCGGCAGTCTCCCCGGGTTCTTCCGCAAGCAGCGTCTGCACTTCCTGACGCAGGCTGTTGTAACGTTCGGAACGGGCCATTTTTTCTGCAGTTTTCAGCACTTCGTCGAGCCCGGCGGCAGCGGCCTGCTCCACTTTGACTTTCAGTTGCTCATCAACTTCCGGCGGGATGACTGTTCTTTTCTCCTTGCCGATCTCCTCTTGCCACTGGCTCTGCACATCAATCAGGGGTTGGATGCCTGCATGGGCGAAAAAAATTGCCTCCAGTACCTCGTCCTCACTGGCCTCCTTGGCCTTACCTTCGACCATAACCACGGCATTGCGTGTGCCTGCCACCACCAGGTTAATGGTCGCCTTTTCCTGCTGCGCCTTGCTGGGGTTAAGCAGGTAGTTGCCGCCGACATAGGCCACCCTGGCAGCGGCAATCGGGCCTGCAAAGGGAATATCCGAAAGGGCCAGGGCCATGGATGCTCCGTTCATGGCGAGCACATCCGGCTCAATCTGGGGATCAGCCGAGAAGACCGTGGCAATAACCTGGGTCTCCGAGGAATAGCCATCCGGGAAAAGCGGCCGCAACGGCCGGTCGATCAGACGACAGGTCAGGGTTTCCCGCTCGCTTGGGCGACCGATTTCGCGGCGGAAATAGCTGCCCGGAATGCGGCCAGCAGCATACATCTTTTCCTGGTATTCAATGGTCAGCGGCAAAAAACCAAGATTTTTGGACTCTTTTTCCGCTACCACCGTGACCAGCACCATGGTCTCGCCGCAGGACACCACCACGGACCCATCCGCCTGCTTGGCCATTTTACCAGTTTCAAAGGCGATACTCTGATCACCGACCTGCGCTGTTACTGTACGTATCATATCCATTACTCCCTGGAGCCGTCTTGTGCCGGCATCCTCTTGTACACAATATGATGGCAGCCGAGCGCGATTCACCCCGTCACAAAGTCACAAAGAAAGAAGGAATATCAAGCCTGTATTCCGCCTTTCTTCGTGCCTTTGTAAAGGCGTGCCGGCCGCGCCAGCTCCATCTGAAAAAAGGGCGGAAGAATACCTCTTCCGCCCCCAGCCTCACTTACTTTTTCACAAAAACCGCTTGTTCCAATTCCATATCAAAACGCTGTCGGTGTCGGCATCGGCAACTCCTCCTCGAAGTACCTCATGTACGTCTGCGTCGAATTTCCTTCGCCTTCTTGACATCATTTTTGATCTGGAACCGGAATTACTTACGGATGCCAAGTTCCTGAATCAGGGTACGGTACTTGGCAATATCTTTTTTCTGCAAATATTTGAGCAGATTGCGGCGCTGGCCAACCAGTTTCAAAAGCCCGCGGCGGGAATGGTGATCCTTGGCATGGGTTTGAAAATGCTCGGTCAGGTACTTGATCCGGTTGGTCAGGAGGGCAATCTGCACCTCGCAGGAACCGGTATCGGTCTCATGGACTTTGAACTGTTCAATAATTTCCTTTTTTCTCTCTGTTGTCTGCGCCATGCAGAACCTCCTGTTGTCCTTCTGCTGCCAGCGAAGCCGTTTCCCTCAGCCTCTCTGGAGTCTGGATACGTGGCCTGGTCGTGTCTGCTCCAGAGGGTTGAAGCAGGTTCGGGCCGTTTGCGCCTGTATACCGCATTTGGCGGAGATCAGGCAAGGTGAAATCAACGGGTAACCACGACAGAGGCCTTCGCCACGCTGGCAAGGGCATCTTCCACGGTAATTCTGGTGCTAAGCAAGGCTCGTGTGCCTTCGTCTTCAAAAAGAAGCTGGCCATCCAGTGCCTCGGCCACATCAAAAGAGCCGCTGGCGGTACGACGCAGGCTGGTCAAGTGCGCGCCACAGCCAAGAGTATTGCCGATGTCAGCGGCCAGCACCCGGATATAGGTACCCCGGCTGCAAGCCACCGCAATATCGAGCTGGCAGCTTTCCGCTGCATAACCAAACGCCTTGAGGCTGTAGATGTGCACGGGCCTTGGCGGCTTATTGATCATGATGCCCTGGCGAGCATAGTGGTAGAGTGGCTTACCCTTGTGTTTCAGCGCCGAGAAAGGTGGCGGCGCCTGCAGCTGCTCTCCAATCATACCAATCAGACAGGCGTGGATAGCATCCATATCAATGCCTTGAACCGGTCGGGTGCGGACTACCTCCCCTTCAGGATCCTGGGTGCTGGTCTCCACTCCGAGCTGCAGCCTGGCAATATAGTACTTCTTCCCTTCCATGAAGTCGGCAATATGGCGGGTTGCCTCCCGGCCAGCGCAGAGCACGAGCAAGCCAGTGGCAAAGGGATCGAGCGTGCCTGCATGGCCAACCTTTTTTATGCCAAGCAGGCGTCGCACCCGGCGCACAATGGCAAAGGATGAGAGCCCTGCCGGTTTATCCACCAAAAAAACACCGCTTGCGGGCTTTGTCTCGGCAAGGGGCGGTGGCGCAGCTGTCATTTTTTAAGGGTGCTGATACCAGCAACCAGATGCGGCAGAAGCGCATCCCGGACTTCATCCATGCTTGCCTTGCGTATGGTGCAGCCGCTGGCATTCTTATGGCCGCCGCCGCCAAATTCTGCCGCAATACAGGAAACATCACAGCGGCCTTTGGCGCGCAAACTTACGGAAACATGGCCAGGCTCGATCTCCTTCAGAAACACCGCCACTCGCACCGAATGAATGGCCCGGGGGAAATTGATGAAGTATTCCGTGTCTTCCATGGTGGTGAAGGTTCTGTCGCGCATGGCCTGACTCACCCGGATGATGGCGATCCGGTCTTTCTCATACATTTCCAGGGTGGCCAGCACCTCCCGCAGCAGGCGCAGCCGCCCCAGGGTCGAGTCGTTGTAGAGCTTGTTGGCAAGCACCGCCGGGTCTGCGCCACAGCGCACCAGTTCTGCCGCCACCTCAAAGGTGTGGCTGCTGGTGCCAGCGTAGTGAAAGGAGCCGGTGTCGGTGCTGATGGCAACATAGAGGCATTCCGCCGCCTCGGGCGAAAGAGTAACGCCCAGGGCCTGGGCCAGATCAAAGACCATTTCCCCGGTAGCCGCACTTTTTGGGGCAATCCAGTTATAGGTGCCAAAACCAGAGTTGTCGTGGTGGTGATCAATTACCAGACAGGGAGGACATCCGAGCAGTTCAAGGCCGTACTTGCCCAGACGCTTGGCATCGCCGCAATCAAGGGCAATCAGGGCGCCATCGTCCCCGGCTATGCGCATGAAGTCCTGGACAGTGCTGATATCGGTTTGCACCCGGCCAGAACCTGGCAAAAAACGATAGGCGGATGGGATGGCCGCCTCAAGAAAACAGAGCACCTCCTTACCCATGCGCTCTAATATATCAGCAAGGGCAAGCAGGGAGCCGAGCGCATCTCCGTCCGGGTTATAGTGGGTGCAGAGGACAAAGCGCCCTCTCTCCCGCAAGATGCGGACTATATCTTCGTCAGGCTGGGCCACGTTGGCGTTCATGCTCCAATTCGGTGAGCAGTTGCTCCACCCGCTGCGCCTCTTCGGCAATATTGTCGTAGTAGAACATCAGCTCAGGGGTATAGCGTAGGTTGAGCACCTTGGCGAGATGGCTGCGGAAAAAGCCCTTGGCTTTTTTTACGCCATCCATGGTGCGCTTGCTCTCCTCTTTGCTTGCTGCAGTAATATAAATTTTTGCCGCCTTGAGATCTGGGCTGACATCCACCCGGGAGATAGCGACACCATTCAGGCGCGGATCAGCCGCCCGCTGCAGCAACAGCAAGGTCAGCTCGTTCTTGATCGCCTCGGCGACCCGCTTGGGGCGCGAACTGGCTGGCCGCCCCAGCTCGGGCAGTTTGAAATCAAAATCCATCGTCGCCGCTACAGGGTAGCCTCCACCTCATCAAGGACAAAGGCCTCAAGATGATCGCCAAGCTTGATGTCATTGTAGTTCTCCACCCCAATACCGCACTCAAAACCGGTGAGCACTTCCTTGGCATCGTCCTTGAAGCGCTTAAGCGAGCTGATTTTGCCGGTAAACATGACCACGCCGTCACGCAGCACCCGCACCCTGGCATTGCGCACCATTTTGCCGCTGATAACCGCACAGCCCGCAATCATTCCGACCTTGGGCACCTGGAAGGTATCGCGCACCTCGGCCGTGCCGATCACCCGCTCCTCAAAGGTGGGCTCAAGCATGCCCTTCATGGCCTTTTCAATGTCTTCCAGGGCGTGATAGATGACGTCGTAGGAACGCACATCCACACCCTCATGCTCGGCCAGTTCCGTTACCTTGACCGAGGGCCGCACATTGAAACCAATGATGATGGCGTCAGAGGCGGCAGCCAGGTGAATATCACTTTCGGTGATCGAACCTGTACCCTCGTGCAGGGAGCGAACGCGGATGGTATTGGTAGACAGGTTCTCCGCAGCCTGACCAAAGGCCTCCAAGGTACCCTGCACATCGGCCCGCAGGATAACCCGCAGCTCCTTGACATCCTGTTCGGCCATCTTTTCAAAGAGGTTGTCGAGAGACACCTTGGAGACCGATGCAAGCTCGGTTTCCCGGGCCTTAAGTTGCCTGGCTGAGGCCACGGACTTGGCCATCTTCTCATCGGTGAGCACCACGAACTCGTCACCGGCCTGGGGTACGCCGGAAAGTCCCTGCACCTCCACCGGAATGGAAGGCCCGGCCTCGTCAACCTGCTCGCTGCGCTCGTTGATGAGCATACGCACCTTGCCGCTGAACATACCAGCCACGAAATTATCGCCCGGTCGCAAGGTTCCTTCCTGCACCAGAACCGTGGCCACCGGGCCACGTCCCTTGTGTAACTGCGCCTCGATGACCACACCTTTGGCCTTACGGGAGGGATCTGCCCGCAGTTCTAGAATTTCTGCCTGCAACTGGATGGATTCCAGCAGATTGGCAATGCCGATACCCTTTTTGGCCGAGGTTTCGCAATAGATGGTCTGTCCGCCCCAGGCCTCCGGAATCAGGCCATAGTCGCTCAGTTCGCGCCGTACCCGCTCGGGATCGGCGCCATCCTTGTCAATCTTGTTCACGGCCACCACAATGGGCACCTCAGCTGCCTTGGCATGGGCAATCGCTTCCTTGGTCTGTTCCATGACGCCATCATCAGCGGCAACCACCAACACCACGATATCCGTCACCTTGGCGCCACGAGAACGCATCTCGGTAAAGGCAGCATGGCCCGGCGTATCCACGAAGGTAAGGTTACCCGAGGGGCCCTGCACATGGTAGGCGCCGATATGCTGGGTAATGCCGCCGGCCTCGCCAAGGGCAACATCTGTCTTGCGGATGGCGTCCAGAATGGAGGTCTTGCCGTGATCGACATGGCCCATGACAGTAACCACCGGCGGACGCGGCATGGCCTCGCCACCCTGCTCTTCTTCCTGTTCCTGCAGGGCCTCGACTTCCAACTCCGCATGCATAGCCTGCTCGACCTCAAAGCCAAAGTCTGTGGCAACAAGGGCAGCCGTATCTACATCCAGGGCCTGGTTGAGGGTGGCCATTACGCCAAGGCGCATGAGCGTGGCAATGACCTCGCTGGCCTTGACGCTCATGCGTTTGGCCAGATCGCCTACGGAAATGGTTTCCACCACCTTAATACGGCGCTTGATGGCCTTGGTCTCCGCTACCGGAGCGGCATCCAGTTCTGCCCGCAAGTCTTTTTTTCTTTTGCCCTTGCGATGACGAATAAATTCACCATCAGCATCGTGGCTGGCATCCTCGCGGCCCTTACCCTTTTTGCCACCTCTGGATGCCCGTCTGTTCACGGCCTCATCTTCGGCTTGAATAGCCACCACTCTGCGACCCTTTTTCTTGCCGCGACCATCAGAACGGCCACCCGCATCCTGTACCGCGCCCGGATCAGCCGTCGCCTGCGCCGGACGACTACCCGGCTTTGCCGCTGCAGCAGCAGGTCGGGATGGCCGTCGTGGTTCTGGTCGTGAAGGTTCACTCTGGGTTGGGATGACTATCCGGCCAACAATCTTCGCCAGGGGTTTGGGCCGTTCCGACTGTTCCGACACAACATCAGTCTTGGCTGGCTCATTTTTATCTTCTTTATCCTGCAACGACCCGGCAACAGTTTCTGTGGCTTTTTCAGCCTCGATATCTGCATCGCTTGTTTCGGGCCCCTTCGTTTCCTCGGCCACTTCCGCAACTGCAGCCTGAACCCCTTCAACCTGCTCTGCTGCCACAAGTTGCGGCTGCTCGTCCACCTCCTCTCCAGCGGGAGCAACAGCTTGGACAGATTCTGCCTCGACTTCAGGCTCATCCTGCTGCACTACTACATCCTGAGCCGAGTCCTGCACAGGCAGGACCTGCTCAACAGATGCCACAGGTTCTATCTCTTTGGTCTGCTCCTCTGGTATGGAGGCTTGATCGGCACCCTGCTGCTCCAAGGCAATATCCAGCGTGTCGAGTAGCCTGGCCTCGGCAGCCAGGGCTTCTTCCTCAAGCGCCCTGGTTTCGGCCAGCTCCTGCTGTTTGGCAGCTTCTTCCTTGTCTGCCTTGGAACGACGGCGAATAACGGTGGTTCCCCAAGGGTTATTGCTGTCGGCCCGGCCTTTCACCTCGATTCTGCTCACCGGCGCAACACTGCTCACCGCGGCTCCGCCAATTTTTTTGCGAATATCCGCAGCCATGTCATCCTCGACCGTGGAACTGTGGCTGACCACGGGGTAACCTAACTCAACCAGACGATCGGCCAGGTCTTTACTTTTCATTCCCAATTCCTTTGCCAGATCGTATATCCGAACCTTAGCCATGTACCACTTCCCTCCTCAGCAACCTGTCTGCTTCCGCACCCATTGCCACAATCTGCCCAGCATACAATCCCGGCAAACGCAACGCCCGTTAATGATCAGGAGTCGCTCCATTGACTGGATCATCCTGCGGCACGTCTCCCTGTGCCACTTCCTCCAGCTGCTCCTGAGTCGGCTCTGCGGCAGCGGCCGAGGCCGCCAGTTCTTCCTCTGGAAGCTCAGGCGATTCAACTTCTGCGGCGCGCTCCTGCAGGACCTTGGCGGCGTCTTCATCCACCCGAATCAACTCGACCAACTTGCCGCTATCGAGCCCTGCCAGCATCGCTGCGGTGAGCACCCCTGCGGCAAAGAGCTTGTCTGCCATATTTTCATCAATGCCCTGCACTGCCAGCAGACTGCGATAGCCTGGATGCTCCAAGTTATTGTAGCGCTGCTGGCTCTTCACATCAATACGCCAGCCCAGGAGTCGATAGGCCAGTCGCACGTTCTGCCCCTGGCGGCCAATGGCAAGCGAAAGCTGATCGTCCGGCACCACCACCAGAAGCGCCTTGCGCTCCTCGTCGACCACCACCATGTTCACCTGGGCCGGAGCCAGGGCATTGCATACATACTTGGCCGGGTCCGGACTCCAGGGCACAATATCAATACGTTCCCCCTGCAGTTCCTGCACCACATTCTGTACGCGCGAGCCTTTCAGGCCCACACAGGCGCCAACCGGGTCCACGTCGGACTCCAAGGACGACACCGCGATTTTCGCCCTGAAGCCAGGATCGCGGCTCACCCCCATGATTTTGACAATGCCCTCGGCAATCTCCGGCACCTCCATCTCAAAGAGCTTGGCCAGAAATTCGTTGCTGGTGCGGGTCAGGATAAGTTGAGCATCCCGGTAGCGAGGCTTATTCTCCCTGCCCTGGCCCTGGTTTTCCTCGTCAGCGCTATCACGGTTGCTGCGCCGTACCTGCTCCAGATAGGCGCGGATGCGATCACCCTGTTTGAAGGAGCGTTTTGGGATTTGACCATCGCGGGGCAGGAGCGCATCGGTGCGGCCCAGGTTGACGATCATGTCGCCGCGCTCAAAGCGCTGGACAATACCGTTCACCACGCTACCCTCCCGGTCGCGGTACAGATCGTAGATCACTTCCCGTTCGGCCTCGCGCATGCGGTGGATAATGACCTGCTTAGCCGATTGAGCGGCGATCCGGCCCAGATCGGCAATGGTGGTGAGTTTTTCGCCGATATCATCGTCCAACCCAGCCTCTGGGTCACGCAGACGGGCTTGTTCCAGCGAAATTTCGCGGTCTTCGTTAATAACCTCTTCCACCACGGTGCGGTACTGAAAGACCTCGATCTCCCCCAGCTCTTCGCTGTACTGCACTTCAATGTCACGTCGGCCGCCGTATTTTTTCTTTACCGCCGAACGCACCGCCTCTTCAATGGCGTCGATCAGCATGGCGCGCTCTATGCCTTTATCCCGGCAAATCTGGTCAATAATCTTGCGTAAATTTTCCGTACCCACCATAGCATTCCACCTTCACAGGCAAGACGCTGCCTTAAGCGTCCGCCTCAGTTCTGCGAGTCAGTCCAGAGTCAGTCGTGCCCTGGAAATCTGCTCCCTGTGCAGAGTCAGTTTGGTTTGATCAACTAAAAGAACGATTTCATCACCCTCAAGCCCCAGCAGGGTACCGATCAGCACCTTGCCCATGCCACTATCCTGACGCAGTTTGATGCGAACCCGGCGACCCGTGAAGCGGGTAAAATCCTGCGGCTTTTTCAGCGGTCGCTCCAGGCCCGGCGAAGACACCTCCAGCACATAGGCATGGTCAATACAGTCTTCCACTTCAAGATAGGCGCTGACTTCCCTGCTCACCGCAGCACAGTCATCCACGGTAATGCCGCCTTCCTTGTCGATGAAAAAGCGCAGCACCCAGCCCTGGCCCTCGCGGCGAAACTGGACTTCAACCAATTCCATACCCAGGTCGGTCAGAAGTGGGGCAGCAAAGGCTTCAAGCCTAGTGATAAGAGCATCTGATGAAGTATGCACGCAAACCTTGCCAATAACGTCTTTCATGCCGTGCGGCTTGCAAGCTTCTTGCGCAACAGCAAAAAAAAAGCGGGCAGAGCCCACTTTTCAGCAAACCGCAGATTCCCTTCCAGGAAAAGGCCTCAGCCAGGCCGACAGCGTCGAGGCCAAGGCTGGAGCGGGCAACGGGGTTCGAACCCGCGACCCCAAGCTTGGGAAGCTTGTGCTCTGCCAACTGAGCTACACCCGCTCTCAATTCCTGAAAAGTCAAGAATCATAGAATATCAACGGAAAATTGTCAAGCAACAACGCAAGGATGATCACTGCCGCCATCGCCGTGTCATTCGTCGGTAACCGGACGCCAAGCCCCTTTACAGGCGAGCAGCGAAAGGTATAATCGGGTGCATGGAAATCATCACTTCTCACATGGGCACAGATTTTGACAGTCTGGCTGCCATGGTCGCGGCCAAACGTCTTTATCCCGAGGCAGAACTGGTTTTCTCCGGCTCGCAGGAGAAAAACGTGCGCGAATACCTGGCCCAGGAATTCGACAACCTGCATACTGTTAAAAAAATCAGACATATCCCGCTGGAAAGGGTGACCCGGCTCATTTTGGTGGACACACGCCAGAGCGGCCGCATCGGCCCCTTGGCCGCCTGCTTGAATAACCCCGGCATTTCCATCCACATCTACGACCACCACCCTGCCCATGAAGACGACATTCCAGGCGAGGTGGAGTACATCGCGCCCTATGGTTCCACCACCACGCTCATGGCTCGCCTGCTCAAGGAGCGTGGCTATCGCCTTGACGCCCGGGAATGCACCCTTCTGGCCCTGGGTATTTACGAAGATACCGGTGGTTTTCTCTATTCCTCCACCACCGGGGAAGACCTGAGCGCCGCAGCATGGCTGCTACAGGGAGGGGCCAATCTGGATATCGTCTCCCAGTTCTTTTTCCGGGAGTTGACCTCCAAGCAGATCAGTCTGATCGGCCAGTTGCAGGAAAACAGTCGCCTGTATGTTATCCGCGGAGTGCATGCGGTCATCACCCGGCTGGCACTGGATGAATACATAGATGATTTTGCAGTGCTGGTGCAACGCTGCATGAATGCAGACAACCTCGACGCGATTTTTGCCTTTATCGACATGCAGGGCAAAACCCACCTCATCTGTCGCAGCCGCATTCCGGAAATCAATGCAGGCGCGATTGCCCGCGAATTTGGCGGCGGTGGCCACACCTCGGCAGCATCGGCCACCATTACTGACATGAGCTTGTTTCAGGCTGAAGAAAGCCTGATCACCCTCCTGCACAGTCATATCAGGCCCAAGGCCATTGCGGGCGAGATCATGAGCACGCCGGTACTTACCGTTACCCCAGAAATTACCATCAGCCAGGCCGCCCGCATGATGACCAGATACAATGTTACGGTGCTGCCGGTGGCGCGTCTGGCGGGCAGCCCGGATGGCAGCCTGCCGCCGAGCGGCCTTCTCGGCATGATCTCCCGCACCGTGGTGGAAAAAGGTATTTATCATGAACTGGGCCAAGTGCCTGTGGCCGAATACATGACCACCGGCATTGCGGCACTCACCGAAGAAGCCACCCTTGCCGATATCCAAAAGGTGATGGTGGAAAACCGGCAGCGGCTTATCCCGGTGCTGCACGAAGAAAGCATAGTGGGTGTCATCACCCGCACCGATCTGATCGGCCTGATTGTCAATGACCCGCGCAATGTTTCGCCAGACCTGCTGCGTGAAGACGAAAACCCCTCGGTCAAACGGGGCCGCAACCTCAGCAACCTGATGGCCCAGCAGCTGCCTCGGGAAATTATCGTGTTGCTGCGTACAATCGGTGAAATAGCCAAGATACAGCACTGCCAGGCTTTTGTTGCGGGCGGCTTTGTGCGTGACCTGCTCTTGCGCCACAAAAACATGGACATTGACATTGTCATCGAAGGCAGCGGCATTGCCTTTGCCAATGCCCTGGCTCAGGAGCGGGGAGGAGTGGTGCACCCCCACGAAAAGTTCCGTACCGCCACGGTGGTCCTACCGGACGGCATGCGCATCGATATAGCCACCGCTCGGCTGGAATACTACGAACATCCTGCAGCCTTGCCCACAGTGGAACTGGGATCGATCAAGCTTGACCTGTTCCGGCGCGATTTCACCATCAATGCCATGGCCATCCATCTGAATCCCGAGCGTTTCGGCACCCTGGCAGATTACTTCAATTCACAAAACGATCTGCGAGAGCGGCGCATTCAGGTGCTGCACAACCTCAGCTTTGTCGAGGATCCAACCCGTATTTTTCGCGCCATCCGCTTTGAGAGCAGGCTCGACTTCCAGATCACCCGACATTCGGAGAAGCTGATCAAAAACGCGGTGCGTCTCAACCTGCCGGAGCGCATCGAAGGCCACCGCTTTCTCCATGAACTTGAGCTGATTTTAAGCGAAGACGATCCGATTCCCGCCCTGCGCCGCATGGAAGACTTAGAGCTTTTCCCCTTCCTCTGGCCGGATCTGCAGCCGGATTTCAAGCTGGATCGTCGTTTTCTCCACGTACTCACTATGACCTCGCAGGTGATTTCCTGGTTCCATCACCTCTATCTGGAGGAAAAGCTGGAAAAGTGGCTGGTCTATCTACTGGCCATCATGAATCGGGCCAGGGTCAAGGATATGGACAACTTCTGCGAACGCTTTGAAATGCCGGAAAAACAACGACAGCTCCTGGTGCAGCAGAAACAGAGGGCAGAAAAAGTTGCCCAGGAGCTGCTCAAACGGCCCTATGCTCGGCCCAGCGAAATCAACTGGCTTCTGAACGAGCTGTCCAATGAAGGACTGCTCTATCTCATGGCTATTGCCAGGAAACGTCACATGCAAAAAGCGGTATCACTCTACGTAACCGGTTTACGCGGAGAGCGTCCGCTGATTGGCGGCGAGCAGCTCAAGGCACTGGGCTATCGCCCGGGGCCCCGCTTTGGCGCCATGCTCAAGCACCTGATCGAAAAACAGCTTGATGGTGAAATTCAAAACGAGGCCGAGGCCAAGACTTTTATCCTCAGCGAATACCCACTTGAGGCATCCCAAAAAAAAGAAGCGCTCTGATTTTATCTCGCCTTTCCCCAGAAGCTCCTTACTTATATGAATATCTTACTGACCGCAAAGCCGGATTATTTCCTTGAAGCGCGCAGTTAGCGCAAAAATATACTTCCCCTTGAAATTTTTGGAGCAATTAGCTGTTTATGAATATTGATATGAATGCCCTCTTGCTGCAGCTCATCATCCAGGCCCCGCCCCTGCTCTTTGCCCTGACCATGCACGAACTGGCCCATGGCTACATTGCCTACCGCCTCGGCGATCCCACCGCCAAGGAAGCTGGCCGCTTGACCATGAACCCGCTCAAACACCTGGACCCTCTTGGCGTGATCGCCTTTATTATCATGAAAATCGGCTGGGCCAAGCCAGTGCCGGTAGACCCGCGCTACTTCCGCAATCCTCGCAAGGATATGCTCACCGTGGCCCTGGCAGGCCCGGCGGCCAATGTGCTGTTGGCCATTGCCAGCGCGGTGCTGGTGCAATTTCTGGTGCGCTTCCAGTTTTTGCCCTTTGCCGTTCTCCAGCCCCTGGCGCATATGCTGGTGGCAAGCGTGTGGATCAATTTGATGCTGGCGGTGTTCAACCTGTTGCCTATTCCGCCGCTGGATGGCTCAAAAATTCTGATGGGTCTGCTGCCGCCCCAGGCCTCCTACAGCTATGCCAAGCTGGAGCCCTTTGGGTTTTTGTTGGTGATCGGCCTCTTTTATACCGGAGTGATCGGTTGGTTGATTATGCCGATTATCCGTTTTTCTAATAACCTCTTGCTCGGATAAGGGCGGCGCAGGCCTGTTCCGAACTGTATTGGCAGAACTTAAGAAACTCAGTACAAAAAGCGCTTGATCTTGTGGGTCGCGGTCTTGATGAAGGGCTCTGGTCGCTCCACCACCCGGTTGATGCGGGAGGTAATCGGCAGGCCCTCATTGACATCGCGCCGCATCTCTCCCAAAAGCCGGTTCAAAAATTCCTGCCGTTTGGCTACGGTCTCCCCTTCGGTTTTGCTGTCCAGATATTCATAATCCGGATAAATAAGCGCCTCCAAAAGACCGTTTTTCTCCACCACCAGGGATTCCATTACAAAGGGAAAGCTATTGAGCTTGTGCTCAATGGCTTCGGGGTAGATGTTTTCCCCACTTGAGAGAACGATCACCGACTTGGAGCGGCCGCTGATAAAGAGATTGCCCAGCTCATCCAACCTGCCCAAGTCGCCGGTGCGCAGCCAGCCGTCTGCGGTGAGTGCCTCAAGGGTGGCCTCCGGATCGTTCATATACCCTTGCATAATATTGGCCCCGCGAGCCCAGATTTCACCTATGCCTGTTTCAGTATCCGGTTCCTCAATGCGCAACTCAACACCCGGAGCAGCCTTGCCGGCTGAGCCCGGCGCAATAGTGCTGTCGCCAAAGGGGCCGCCTGAGAGTAAAGGCGAGGCCTCGGTGAGGCCATAGCCCACCAAAAAAGGCAGCTCAGCCTCCCGGAGAAAACGCTCCACTTCCGGATTAAGGGCCGCGCCGCCAATGCCCAGCACCTGCAGGCGGCCGCCAAAAAATTCCATCAGCTTTGCCCCGGCCTTGCGAAAAAAAAGCCGCCGTGCCATACCCAGGCGGCAGATAAAACCCATGACCTTGTTGCGTTCCAACTGGGCGGCAATGCGT
>CAZEIT010000023.1:0-14000 GCA_964512515.1 uncultured Desulfobulbus sp. | reverse complement strand
CAACCACTGCGACAACCCACCCTGTGTTCGTGTCTGCCCCACTCAGGCCACCTTCCGCAACAAGGATGGCATTGTCATGATGGACTTCCACCGCTGCATTGGCTGCCGCTTTTGCATGGCTGGTTGTCCTTACGGGAGCCGCAGCTTTAACTGGCGCGATCCTCGACCCTTCATTGACAGCGATCATATGAATAAGGATTTTCCGACCCGCACCCGTGGTGTGGTGGAAAAGTGTAATTTCTGTGACGAGCGTATCCGTAAAGGGCTGCAGCCTGCCTGCGTCGAAGCCTGTGGCGATACCAAAGCGATGGTCTTCGGCAACTTGAATGATCCGGAATCCGAGATCAGGCAAATGCTGAAGCAGAATCATACCGTGCAGCGGAATCCATCCTTGGGAACGCGTCCGTCCGTCTTCTACATCCTGTGAGGCTCCCATGTTCGAGAAAGCGTTAAAAGGAAACAACTACTACTGGATGTGGCTGGCTTTTTTGGGCTTTATCATCGCCATAGGCGGTATCAGCTACCTGCGCCAGTATTTTTACGGCTTGGGCATTACTGGGCTGAGCCGTGATGTATCCTGGGGTATTTATATAGCCCAATTCACCTTCCTGGTTGGCGTGGCTGCGGGAGGGGTAATGCTGGTGCTGCCCTACTACATTCATAACTTCAAGGCCTTTGGCCGCATAACCATATTGGGCGAATTTCTGGCCATTCCTGCCCTGCTCATGTGCATGATGTTCATCATGGTGGATCTGGGGCAACCCCTGCGCGCCCTGAATGTGATGCTGCACCCCACTCCGAATTCCATGATGTTTTGGGATATGTGTGTGCTCATGGGCTACCTGTTTCTGAACATCCTCTGTGGCTGGGTCATTCTCACGGCAGAAAGAAAACAGGTGGCGCCACCCAAATGGATCTACTTTTTTATCTATCTCTCCATCCCCTTTGCCTTTTCCATCCATACCGTTACAGCCATGCTGTACTGCGGTCTGCCCGGTCGGCATTTCTGGCTCTCCGCCATTATTGCTCCGCGCTTTCTCGCCTCAGCCTTTGCTGCGGGGCCTTGTTTGATTGTTGTTATGGCGTTGATCCTGAAGCGGGTAGCTAACTTTGATGCAGGCAAGGAAGCAATCGACAAGATGGTGACCATCATCATCTACGCTGCCATTGCCAACATGTTTTTCTTATCGCTGGAATTTTTCGTAGGCTTTTATTCACAGATTCCAGGCCATATGCACACCCTGCAGTATCTGTTTAGTGGTGTGGAACATCACGGCCATGTCTATAACAATCTGGTGCCCTTTATGTGGGCCTTCCTGATCCTGTTTGTGATTGGTATTGCTCTTGTCACCTACCCTGGTACTCGCAGGGGCAATGACCTGTGGTTGGGTGTAGGTTGCGCCTCCATTTTCCTTGCCTTCTGGTTGGATAAAGGCGTTGGTTTTGTCATTGGCGGTTTTGTGCCGACGCCAACCGATGAGATTACGGAATACTATCCTCACCTGAACGAACTCTTGATTACCGCTGGAGTGTGGGCTGTTGGTTTCTTTATCCTCACCATACTCTACAAGATAGCTATTAGCGTGGAGCACGAGATCGAGGCCTAGATCTGATTTTTTAAGCTCTTGCAAAAAAAAGAAAAAGCCCGATCCATCTGGATCGGGCTTTTTGTTGATTATCCGGCAGAAGGTGGAAGAAGTTCCCTGGAAAACTTGCCTTCAGCTGGCATGGTGAAAAATGCCCCCCATTTGACTATTCAAACTAAAATTCTACTGCTTACTTCCCTTGGATAAGCTCTCCTTCGGGCGTGGCTGATGGAGATTTACTTTACTGCTACTGCCTTATCGAAGCAGTCTCTGTATCGGCCTTGGTCAATGCACTTTGTTGGTATGTTTCAATAATCGTCTATGTGCCGTGCGCCTTGCGTACATGCGATCATGTGAACCATAAAGCAGGCTTATTTGATCTAATTTCATTTCCAGATCAAAGCCCTATCTGTGTCGGCTTTGATCTGGAAACGGAATAAGATCGGACAGTCCTCGCAAAGCGCAAAGTTTGTGGAGTAAGCATCCATTGTAAAAGACGCTTTTCGATGCGGCACAATGGCCTCATAACGTGTAGCGATTGAGAAATAGAGTATTCTTCGGGTGCTCTGGACTGTTGTTCAGTGCAGCCCGCTTATACCCAGGTAAGCCTGCCAGAGCCTGAAAATCGGTTCCTGCAAAAAGAGGAAGACGCCTGCCGCTACCGCCAAAAAAGGGCCAAAGGGGATACGGGTTTGGCCACCCTTTTTTTGGCTGAGCATAGCCGCGATGCCAACGATACTGCCGGTGAGAGAGCTGAAAAAGACCACAAAGAGCAGGCTCTGCACTCCGAGAAAGGCGCCGATCATGGCGAGAAACTTGATGTCGCCGCCACCCATGCCTTCCCGTTTGGTGAAGAGGTAGTAGCCGTAGGCCACGGCATAGAGGATGCCGCCGCCAAAGAGGATACCCAGGGCCGACTGTTGCCAGGTTACCTGTGCATTGAAAAAGGAACCGGCAAAGCCCGCCAGGATGCCGGGCAGGCTGATGACATCCGGAATAATTTGGTGATGGATATCGATAAATATGATAACCAGAAGTGCTGCCACAAAGAGAAAGTAGAAAAAAAACTCAAAGCTCAGACCAAACAAGTGCATGAGCAGGGCGGAGAGCACGGCCATGGCTGCTTCCACCAGCGGGTACTGCATGGAAATCGGCTGACGGCACTGTCGACATTTGCCCCCTAGGGCAATGAAGCTCAGAAGCGGGATATTATCATACCAGCGTAGCACATAACTGCACTTGGGACAGTGCGAACCAGGAAAGACGATGGAACTGTCTTCGCTTGGCAAACGCAGGATGACCACATTGAGAAAAGAACCGATAACCGCGCCAAAGAGCGCGGAAAAAACAAGAAAAAGGGATTCCATCTGGCTCTGTTGCTGAATTGAGAATAAGTGCGGCCAGCCCTCATCATGTTGACCACAATAGGTTGTATCGTTTTCCATGCCTGAATTCCAGAAAAATTACGTGGTGCGCCGTATTGAACAGTTCGGCGGCCAGATTGTCCGCCTGAGCCTAGATGCGCCAGAAATTGCTGACATTGTCCGGCCCGGCCAGTTTGTGATGGCTGCCTGCAGTGAGACGCAGGATCCGCTTTTGCGCAGGCCTTTTTCCGTACACAGCCGCTTGGCGGGCGAGGGTATCCAACTGCTTTTCAGGGTAGTGGGCCGGGGTACGGCGCTGCTTGCCCAAACAGTGGTAGGCGATGAACTTTCCCTGGTCGGACCGCTTGGCCGCTCCTTTGGCCGGGCACCAGGTGGAGAGGTCTGTTTGATTGGCGGCGGTATCGGCAGTGCGCCCCTGTTGTTTTTGGCACAATGGCTGGTTGGGCAGGGAACGATTCCGCTGGTGCTTCTGGGTGCGGCCAGCGCAGCAGAGCTAGATGCATTGCAGCAAAACTTCCGTGAACTTGGCTGCCCAGTGCATGTGAGCACTGACGATGGCAGCCTTGGCCATCATGGCTATGTCACTGCTCTTTTGCCTGCGCTTTCCAACAAGATCAGCAAGGTCTATGCCTGTGGTCCCATGCCCATGATGGCAGCGGTGGCGCGCTTCTGCGGCGACAGCATTGCCTGCGAGGTCTCACTGGAAACCCATATGGCCTGCGGCCTGGGTGCCTGTTTAGGCTGCGCCATCCCCGTTCCCGGCAGACCGAATAACTACCAGCATGTCTGTAAGCATGGCCCTGTTTTTCAAGCATCCGCGGTGGTTTGGCCATGACAACACAAGAGATGACCACTCCTGATCTGAGTGTGCGTATCGGCAGCCTCCAGCTTGCCAACCCGGTGATGACCGCCTCCGGCACCTTTGGCTATGGCGCTGAGTTTGCAGGACTGCTTGATCTCTCTCGCCTGGGTGCGATTATCGTTAAAGGCATATCACTTGCACCACGGGCCGGCAACCCGCCGACGCGCATTGTTGAGACCGCCTGCGGCATGCTCAATGCCATTGGTCTGGAGAATGTCGGTCTTGAGCGTTTCCTCAGCGAAAAAATGCCTTTTCTCAGGCAGTGCGGCACCAGGGTGATTGTCAATATCCTGGGCGAATCCGTGGAAGAATACGCGCAACTGGCCGACCGTTTGGCTCCAGTGGCAGGGGTGGATGCCCTGGAAGTGAATATCTCCTGCCCGAATGTGGCCAAGGGTGGGGTGAGCTTCGGTGCAGAGCCTGGCATGGCGGCTGCCGTGGTGCGAGCGGTGAAACAGTATGCGGCCCAACCTGTTATCGTTAAGCTCTCTCCCAATGTGGCCGATATTGCCCTCATGGCACGCGCGGTTGAAGAGGCAGGCGCTGACGGCATTTCCCTGATCAACACCCTTATCGGTATGGCTATTGATATCCATAACCGGCGGCCCAAGCTGGCCAACCGCACCGGAGGATTGTCTGGACCGGCAGTCAAACCGGTGGCCTTGCGCATGGTATGGCAGGCAGCCCAGGCCGTGCGCATTCCGGTGATTGGTATTGGCGGCATCGCCACGGCAGAAGATGCGCTGGAATTCATCCTGGCCGGGGCGAGCGCGGTTCAGGTGGGCACGGCAAATTTTTACAACCCGCAGGCGACAACAGCAATTATTGACGGCATCAGCGCCTACCTCTGCCAGTATCAGGAAGCCTCCCTTGCTGCCATAGTCGGCGGCTTGCGCCATGGCTAAGCAGAACCAGACGCAAGCACAACCAGGCCGCGGCCTGCTCTGTCTTTCCTTGGCAGGTCAGGATGCGGAAGCCCTGATCCTTAAGGCAAAGCCGCTGATTCATCTGGCGGATCTGGTAGAGATACGGCTGGACAGCATGCAGAAGCCGGATATTGCACCTTTTGTGCAACATTTCAAGGTGCCGATCCTGGCCACCAACCGACCCCAGTGGGAAGGGGGCGGCTACAGGGGCAGCGAGGAAGAGCGCCTCCAGGTGCTTGAGCAGGCCATGGCTGCCGGGGCTGCTTATGTTGATATCGAATTACGCACCGAGCCCGGCTTGCGTGATGCCCTCCTGGCCAAGGCGTGGCAGCGCGGCATATGGGCCCTTGTTTCCTGGCACGATTTTATCGCCACCCCGGATAGCCCGACCTTGCAGAACATTATTACGGCCATGCGCGGCACCACGGCGCGAAGCGGCAAAATTGTGAGCACCGCAGCCACAACTGCAGACGCGCTCCGTCTCTTGGCTCTTCTGGAACTAGCCCAGCAGGCCTCCTTTCCGCTCAGCGCCTTTGCCATGGGCGCCCCGGGCGGCATCACCCGTCTGGCTTCCCTTTATCTGGGCGGACATATCAGTTACGCTTCTTTGCATGAAACAGACGCTACCGCATCTGGCCAGCTTTCCATCAGCCGTCTGCGCGCACTCTGCAATCTTTTTGAGAAAGAAACAGCATGATTAACGGTAGAACCAGATTGTTTGGCATTTTAGGCAATCCTGTGGCGCATTCGCTCAGCCCGGCGTTGCATAACGCAGCCTTCAAGGAGCGCCGGATCAATGCAGTTTATGTTCCTCTGGCAACAACTGAGCTGGAGGCGGCCCTGGCTGGTGTGAAAGCCTTTTCGTTTGCCGGGGTTTCAGTGACTGTGCCGCACAAGGTGGCCATTATGCCACTTCTGGATGCCATTGACCCTGTGGCGGAGAAGATCGGCGCAGTGAATACCCTGGTATTCAAACACAAGGCAGATGGCAGGTTGCACTGTACGGGCCTTAACACCGACTGGATTGGCGCCAATGCCTCCCTTGCTGAAGCCATCAGGCTCTCTGGCGCTTCTGCGTTAGTTCTGGGTGCGGGCGGAGCGGCCAGGGCCGTTGCCTTTGGCCTGCAGGAGGCAGGCGCGCGGGTTTTTATCCATAACAGAAGTGAAGACAGGGGGCGTAAGCTTGCAGCCCAATTGGCTTGTCCCTATCTGACGGTGAATGAACTGCGTGATCTGCGTGCGGAGATTTTGGTCAATGCCACCTCTGTAGGGATGGAGCCGGAGGTGGATGCCATTCCTCTGGAGGCGGATCTACTTTCAAACTTTCAGGTGGTGATGGACATTGTCTATGCCCCGGTAGAGACGAGGCTGTTACGGGAAGCTGCTGCCCGAGGCTGTAAAGTTGTTTCCGGTACCAATATGCTGCTCTACCAGGCCACAGCCCAGTGGCGTTTGTGGCTGGGTGAGGAAGCGCCGGTGGAGGTGATGCGCGCGGCCCTCGCCGAAGGCTTGCGCCAACCGCAGGAATAATTCCAATTCTATATCACAGTACGCTGCTCTTTGCCTCGGCTTCGAAAACGCAGGATGTAGCTCTATGTATGCGCTCGTCGTATTTTTCTCGCCTCCTTGAAGCGCATTGATCTGGAACTGGAATATTATCCAAGAGTATCTTTCCAAGCGATTACAACCATGCAGATCATTACACCTGTTACCACTGTTGATGCAAGTCTGGCTGTTCCGGGATCCAAGAGCATAAGCCAGCGGGCGCTGCTTGCCGCCGCCCTGGCCAGCGGGGAATCCCTCCTGCATAATCCTCTGGACAGCGAAGACACTCGCCTCCTTGCCATGGCCCTCAAAACCTTTGGCGTCGAGCTTGACTGCAGCGATGCCCACTGCTGGCGGGTGCTAGGATGTGGCGGCCGCCTGGAGGCGCCGGCCAGGCCCATCTACCTTGGCAACAATGGCACGGCCACCCGCCTGCTCACCTCGGTGGCCGCGCTTGCAAGCGGCACCGTGCAGATCAGCGGTGACGCCCGCATGGCTGAACGCCCGATAGCACCTCTTATCAGCGCCTTGCAGGGTTGGGGTGTAGCCATTAAAAGCGATCTGGATAACGGCTGCCCCCCTCTGACCATTCAGGCCAAGGGCATTCGGGGCGGTGCCACGAAGCTTGCCGCTGGTCAGTCGAGCCAGTATCTGTCTTCCCTGCTTCTGGTGGCGCCCTATGCTGCCCTGCAGGACGCGGAAATTATCGTGACAGGACACTTATATTCCAGGCCTTATGTGGAGATGACCCTGGCAGTGATGCGGGATTTTGGCGTGGAAGCCGAAGCCAATGCCGATTTCACCCATTTTGTCATCCCCAGGGGCGTATACACGGGTCGCAGTTATGCGGTTGAGGGCGATGCTTCCAGCGCCTCCTATTTTTTTGCCGCTGCAGCTATCTGCAATGGCTGGGTACGGGTGGAGAATCTATCGCTTCCTTCCCTGCAGGGAGATACAAAGTTCGTGGAGTTGCTGGAGCGTATGGGCTGCCGCATAGACAGAAGCGGGGTGGGCTTGGGGGTGCAGGGTACGCCTGATTTGCAGGCGATAGATGCCGACATGGCTGACATGCCCGATGTGGCCCTTACGCTCGCAGTAGTGGCTGCCTTTGCCTACGGTCAGAGCAGTATTCGTAATATCGGCCATTTGCGGGTTAAGGAATCGGACCGGGTCAGTGCGGTGGTGCAGGAACTGCGCCGCTTGGGCGTGGAGGTGCGGGAGGAAGAGGATGCCATGCACATCAACGGGCAGGGCGGGGCAGGACTGCACGGCGCACGCATCCAAACCTACAATGATCACCGCATTGCAATGAGTTTTGCCCTGGCGGGCCTGCGTATCAGTAGCGTGGAAATTGAAGGAGAAGAGTGTGTTGCCAAATCCTTCCCGGATTTCTGGCAACGCTTTCAGCTTTTGGCAGGCAAATAATTCCATTGCCATATCAAAGATATGGCAATGGAATACACTGGAAAATATATTTTAGAGGGCACTATCCAATCAGCCGAACCGGCCAGTGATATAGTCTTCTGTGAGCTGATGCGAGGGGTTGGTGAAGATGCGGCCAGTCTGTCCAACTTCCACCAGATCGCCTAAATGAAAATAAGCGGTGCGCTCAGACACCCGGGCTGCCTGTTGCATGTTGTGGGTGACAATGACGATGCTGTACTGCTCCTTCAATTCGCTGATCAGCTCTTCCACTGTAGCCGTGGCAATAGGATCAAGGGCTGAGCAGGGCTCGTCCATCAGGATAATCTCCGGACGCACGGCAATGGCCCTGGCTATGCAGAGCCGTTGCTGCTGACCGCCTGAAAGACCGGTGCCCGGTTTGTCCAGCCGGTCGTTGACCTCGTTCCACAGGCCCGCACGTTTCAGGGAATCTTCCACGATATCAGCAAGTTCACTGCGACTGTTGGCCAGGCCGTGAATCTTGGGACCATAGGCCACATTGTCAAAAATGGATTTGGGGAAGGGGTTTGGTTTCTGAAAAACCATGCCTACCTGGGCCCGCAAAGGTACCACGTCGATAGCCCTGTCGTAGATATCCTGCTCGTCCAGACGGATCTCGCCGCTGATCCTGCAGCCTGCAATGGTATCGTTCATGCGGTTCAGGCAGCGCAGGAAGGTGGACTTGCCGCAACCTGAAGGGCCTATCATGGCCAGTACTTCATTCTTGCCGATATCAATGCTCACGTTTTTTATGGCGTGTTTTTCGCCATAAAAAACATTGACCTGCCTGCAGACCATGCGCGGGTCATCCACAAAGGGCAGGCCAACGGTTTCCCGATTGTCCCGGTCAATCTTGCGGCTTATGTCTATTTCGCGAACAGGTGTACGCGGTGGTGCAAATCCTTTCGCTAAGGCGGCGGTAGTGTCCAGTGTATTCATAATCTGTGCCTCATTGGCAAGGACGGAATCGAAAAATTGATTCCCATTTCATATCAAAGCACTACTGGTGCCGGCATTCGGAGAATGTGTCGAAAAGCAGTCGAAAAGCAGTTCACTACACTTGCGTCGCATTTTCCCCTCGTCTTCTGCTCCATATTTTGATCTGCAATTGAGAAAGCCCCCAATATCAACGGCTGAGGGAGAGTCGCACCTTTTAAGGGAGTTTCAGCAGGGGCAGCTCTCGGCTTGTCTTAATACTGGCAGCGCGTTCACCGGCGTTGGCAGGAACCAGGCCCAGCTTAACCGCATAACCATTAGGGCCTGTGGCAGAATCACTTGTGAACTCAGCCAGATAGGATGTAATTTCCGGGTTGGCCTGAATTCGTTCCTTTTTTACGTAAAAGTACAAGGGGCGGGTGAGCGGATACGCGTCAGATTCAATATTGGCAAATTCCGGCAGTACTCCTTCAATGGCCAGGGCCTGGAGTGCGTCGGTATTTGCCTGGTAAATGCGGTAGTTCATGATGCCAACTATATCCTTGCTCGACTGCATCTGGCCCAGAATAGTTTGTTCTTCCTCCGGAAGATCAATAAAAGTCATGTCCCTGCGCACAGCCTGACAAAGCGTATTCAGGTTACGGCTCTTGTTTTGCTGCAGATTTTTGAAATACGGCTGTTCAACGCAGCCCGGCAACATAACCATTTCGGCAAAGGTGTCACGGGTGCCGGAGGTCAGCGGTGGGCCAAATACCTGAATGGGGATGGCTGGCAAGGCTGGGTTCACATCCTGCCAATTGAAGTATGGCGAGGTCGTGTAAAAATTACTGCCGCTATCATCCAGGACTTTTGAGGCCAGGGCCAGATATATATCCTTTCTGCTCAGATGCAGCGGTTCGGATTGTTTGTTTTTTGCCAGGACGATGGCGTCGTATCCAATCTTGAATTCGACTACTTCATGGCCATTGCGGTTGCAGGTCTCCAATTCTGCCGTCCTCATTCTGCGGGAGGCGTTAACGATGTCCGGCCCCTTGGCATTGTCGGAGCAGAACTGCTCAATACCAGCACCGGTGCCGGTTGAAGTCACCTTGGGAGTAGCGATTGTTTTGCCCTGGCCGGCAAGGACCTCGGCCACTGCACGTGCATAGGGGTAAACCGTGGATGAGCCATTGATGGTGATTTGCTCAGAAGCTAGTGCGTAAAGTGGGCCAAGACAAAGGGCGCTAAGAGAGAGGGCTGTGCAAGCCACCAGATGATTAAGGCGCTTCATGATACTGTGCTCCGGTTTAGTGAAATGAAAAAACCTTTCGCATTGTAGCAGAGCATTCTCCACGAAAACAAAGAAAAATTTGCATAGATTGGGCAGCACCAATGAAAAGAACGCGAAGCCGGTTTGTATCCGGCTTCGCGTCAGAACAAAGAAAAACAGTCAGGATTATTCAAGCACCAGCGGCTTCAAATCCTTGGCAGCCTGGGCAAATTCCTCCTGCTCAGCCTTGGGAGCCGGAATCAGGCCCTTGCTGGCCAGGTAACCATCCTGTCCCCAGGCAGCTGCACTGGTGAACTCGGCTAAAAACTCGTTCATGCCTGGAATAACGCCCACATGTGCCTTCTTCACATAGATGAAGAGCGGTCGGGATACCTTGTACTGACTATCGGCGATATTCTCAAAGGTTGGTTCACTGCCCTCAATGGCAGAACCCTGCAACTTGTCGGTGTTCTGATCCAGGAAGCTGTAGCCAAAAATACCCATGGCCTTGCTGTTGGCCTCAAGCTTCTGCACAATCAGGTTGTCGTTTTCACCGGCCTCGATGTACGCACCGTCTTCACGCACGGTCTGGCAAGTGGCCTTGTGCTTGTCCTTGTCGCTCTCTTCCAGGGCTTTGATGGCTGCAAATTCGGCACAACCCGGCTCCATCACCAATTCTACAAAGGCATCGCGGGTGCCAGAGGTCGGCGGCGGGCCCAGCACTTCAATTTTGGTGTCCGGCAGGTCCTTATTCACGTCTTTCCAGGTTTTGTACGGGTTGCTCACCAACTTGGCTGGATCATCAGGGCTGGGCACATCCTTGGCCAGGGCGAGAAAGAGATCCTTACGGCTCAGCTTCAACTGTTCGGCCTGTTTGCTGTTGGCAACTACGATGCCATCATAGCCCACCTTGATTTCCACGATCTCGGTAACCCCGTTTTTGCTGCAAGTCTCCACTTCACTCTTCTTAATGCGGCGGGAAGCATTGGCAATATCCGGGGTGTCAATGCCATTGCCAGCGCAGAACAGTTTGAAACCGCCGCCCGTGCCGGTGGATTCGATTTTCGGGGTCTTGAATTTGCTGGTTTTGCCGAACTGCTCTGCTACTGCTGTGGAAAAAGGATAAACCGTGGAAGAGCCAACAATGGAAATGTAGTCCCGGCCAGGGCTTGCGGCCTGCACATTGGCTGCGCCAAGCAGAAGTGCGCAGGCTGCGGCAAGGCTAAGGGTATGCTTCAGCATGATACTCTCCTTAAAAAATAGGATTGATGTTTGAGAAATACCACCACACCATAGCATGCCAATATTATGGTTCCATTAACCAGGGATTATAATTTGGTGAATTGCGCACGCACTACTTACCAGCGGCGTTCAAAGCGGTTGCGCAGGTAGACCGCAGTGGCGTTCATCACCAGAAGCACCAGGAGCAAAATCATGATCGCGGCTGAGGTGCGTTCGATAAAACCACGCTCGGGCGAGTCGGCCCAGAGATATATCTGCACTGGCAGCACCGTGGCTGGATCCTGCAAGCTCTGGGGCACATCCACGATAAAGGCCACCATACCAATCATCAGAAGGGGCGCGGTTTCTCCCAGGGCCTGGGCCATGCCGATGATGGTGCCTGTGAGCATGCCGGGCAGGGCCAGGGGAAGTACATGATGGAAAATGGTCTGCATTTTGGACGCACCCACAGCCAGGGCCGCTTCTCGAATGGAAGGCGGCACTGCCTTGAGGGAGGCGCGGCTGGCAATGATGATGGTGGGCAGGGTCATGAGGGTGAGGACCAGGCCGCCAACAATGGAGGAAGAGCGCGGCAGGCCGAAAAAATTGAGAAATACCGCCAAGCCAAGCAGGCCGAAAATAATAGAGGGAATGGCTGCCAGATTGTTGATGTTAACCTCGACAATGTCGGTAAACATGTTTTTGGGTGCAAACTCCTCCAGGTAGACCGCCGCTGCCACCCCGATGGGAAAGGACAGGGCCAGGGTGAGCATGAGGGTATAGAAGGATCCCATGATAGCTCCGCGTACCCCGGCAAGCTCTGGTTCACGCGAGTCGCCATTCTTGAAAAAGGCGGTGTTGAAGTGCTTTTCCAGCCGTTCCTGGGCAAGCAGGCTGTCAATCCAGGCCAGTTGCCGGTCGCTGAGGCGGCGGGCAGATTCGGGCACACCCCGTGGAGTGTGGCCCTTGATCAGCATATCCACCTCATCGTCGGCGGGTAGCCAAAGGGAGTGGGTGGTGCCGATAAGCTCGGGGCTCGCGGTGAGTATATCCTGCAGGATAAAGGCAGCGCCACTGCTCATAAGCCGGTTGAGCTGCTGACGCTCGATGCGGCTCTCTGCTTCAGGAAATATCTCTTGCAGGGAATCGCGCACCAGGGCCCCGTAATCGGCGTGGTTCAGGTTGCTGACATCCAGCCGGGCCGGGTCAAAGTAGACATCCAGCCGCACGTGGGTCTGCTGGAAGGCAGTCCAGCCTTTCAGGAAGATGGAGCCCAGCAGGAGCACCAGAAACAAGAGGGTTAGCACTATGGCCGCAAGGCCGAGGAGCCGGAATCTGCGTTCCCTGGCATAGCGTTTTGGTAGGCTGCGCCGCACCTGGGCCGTGGCTGAGGATGCACTGGTCATATCTGTTCGGAATGCAAAAGGTTATGCCAGGTCCAGATCAAAGCCGGCACAGAGCGTGTTCTGATCTGAAATTGGAATTATTCATATTCTTCGCGGTATTTCCGCACCACATAGAGGGCAATTACATTCAGGGCCAAGGTCACCACAAAAAGAAGCATGCCCAGGGCAAAGGCAGCCAGGGTCTTGGGGCTGTCAAATTCCTGATCACCCACCAGGAGAGTGACAATCTGCACGGTCACGGTGGTGACTGCCTGCAGCGGATTTATGGTCAGATTGGCGGCAAGCCCGGCGGCCATGACCACGATCATGGTTTCACCAATGGCACGGGAGACTGCCAGAAGAATCGAGCCGACAATACCCGGCAGGGCAGCTGGAATTACCACGTTCTTGATGGTCTCACTCTGGGTTGCGCCCAGGGCAAGCGAGCCGTCGCGCAGGGTTTGGGGCACAGCGTTGATGATGTCGTCTGAAAGCGAGGAGACAAAGGGGATGATCATTACCCCCATCACCAGCCCGGCGGCAAGCTCGCTCTCCGACGCCACCGGCAGTCCGAGACCCGCGCCCAGGTTACGGATGGAGGGGGCAATCACCAGGGCGGCGAAAAAGCCGTAAACCACGGTAGGTACCCCAGCCAGAATCTCCAGCAAGGGTTTGACGATCTTGCGGAATACTGGCCCAGCATATTCAGACAGATAGATGGCTGAGAACAGGCCAAAGGGCACGGCAATGGCCATGGCAATGGCCGAGATAAGGAAGGTGCCTGCCAGTACCGGCACGGCCCCGAAACTGCCTGAGCTGCCCGCCTGGTCGGCGCGGATCGCCATTTGCGGGCTCCATTTCAGGCCAAAGAGGAAATCGAAAAAGGGCACGTGCTGGAAAAAGCGGATCGACTCAAAGATAATGGAGAGCACGATGCCCAAAGTGGTGAAAACCGCAATGGTGGAGCAGAGGGTGAGGCCGATCTTCACCGCCCTTTCTACCTGGTTGCGAGCGCGCAGCGCCGGGTTGATACGCCAGTAGGCCCAGGTGGAGGCCAGTATCGCGGCGCTGAGCACCACCACGGCAAGTGCTACGTTTGCGGTCTGGCGCATGGCCAGGTAGCGGTCTGCGGCTTCCTGCAGGGCTGGATCGATTTCCCGATTGAAGTAGGTACCATGTATCAGGTTACGCAGATCGTTGAGCAAGAGCTCAATTCTGGCCTGACTCAGCTCGCCGTGGGCTGCGCTGAAACTTTGCACGGCGTAGGCGCTGAGCAGATTGTCAGAAAAAAAGTGCCAGGTTGCGAAGATGGCCAGTGCCGGCAGCAAACACCACAGGGCCACCAGCATGCCGTGATAACCTGGCCGGGAATGCAGGCGCACGCCACCAGGCCGCTTTGCCACTGCAAAGGCACGGTTGCGGCCAAGCCAGTAGGCCAGGGAGGAAAGTGCAAGCAGAACGG
>CAZEIT010000022.1:12166-14123 GCA_964512515.1 uncultured Desulfobulbus sp. | reverse complement strand
CTCAGCTGCAGGGACTCAGTCAGCGGCGTTTTTTCCCGATCCCGCGCAGGTCGGTGTTGTCCCTGTTGCTTTTGCCCTGGTTGCAGACCGTGCACAGGGTTTGCAGGTTGTCCAGGCTGTCGGGTCCACCACGGGAGCGCGGCAGAATATGGTCAACCTGCAAAATCACCTCATCTTGGCTGCTCCGCCCGCAGGCAACACATTTCCATCCATCCCTTTGAAAAACCTGCCAGCGCAACGCGGGCATTACCCGAATTGTGCTTGCCGCTGCCTGTACCGCTAGAGCAATGGCATCCTTCGCGCCAGAAGCGGACGGTTCCTCACAAGCTGCAACATCAGCGCCATTTTGCAGTGAGCAATTGAGTTTATCAATGAGCGTATCCAGCCTGGATGGAGCGTTTTTCGCGATCTGGAGATAGGCGTCGTAGACTGGAAAAAAGCAGACAAAAGCATAAACCAGCTCGCTTAACTGTTCGTGAGAAATGGGAAAGGCATATTGCTGTCCGATAAAATAGTTGTCATACAGACCGTGTTTGACGCGGTATTTATATTGTGTCCGCAATGGAGACAACAGAGGCAGGCCATCCTCACAGAGAAAATCAGGCTTGATTTGGGCAAAAAAGCACAGGGGATTGATCTTGTGCTCGTGTTCGATGTGAAACTGCAACAAGGCTCCGTACGATGCTGGTGTCAGGCCTTTGAGCCAGCCATTTTCCAGCAGGATGTTGATGCCCTCCTGGGTGAGAATGAAAGCGTAACGAAAAGGCAAAATTTGTACAGGTTTGCCATCTTTGCGGGAAAAGCCGGGCCAGCGCTGCTTTCTTTGCCCTCCCAGACCCACAAAAGCTGAATCATAGACGAGCGCGAGTTCGTTTTTCCTTTTTTCCCGGAAATTCGGGTATACGCTGATAATAGAGTCATCCAGTACCTCAATGCCATAGATATCCCGGATGCCGGCAATAGCTGCATTCATGACCCTGCGCAGACGGGGTACAAGCGAGTGCTTGAGCGCATCTGCCCGCAGCCGTGCATCATCAACCAGAAAGAGACTAGCGTCTTGCTCGTCAAAAAAAATCTGGTCAGCAACAGGCATCATTGCTTACCCCTTGGCCATCTCACCACCTGATTTCCCAGCCTGGCTGGGAGGGATCTGGCCGCTCCCACACCTCGGGGCCTTCTCGCTCACTGTCATGGTAGCGGTTGCAAATGGCCATGAATTCATCCCGGTTAGCCAGCAGGATATCCACCAGGCAGGGGTCGAAATGGCGCTCGCTCTGGGTGAGGAAATAGCGGAAAATCTCATCCCAGGACCAGGCCTGATGATAGATTCGCTTGCTGGAAAGGGCATCAAACACATCGGCCACCGCAACAATGCGGCCATGCACGTGGATCTCCTCGCCAGCCAGCCCCTGTGGGTAGCCCTTGCCGTCCCAGCGTTCATGGTGCAGCAGGATGATGCGCGCCGCAGCCCGGATTATAGGGCTGGTGGAACGGCGCAGCATGTTGTGGCCGCGCTCCACATGGCATTTGATGATGTTAAATTCCTCTGGCGTCAGAGGGCCGGGTTTGTTGAGGACAAAATCCGGGATACCGATCTTGCCCAGGTCGTGCACGGTTGAGGCCAGTTTGACGATCTCCGCCTCTTCAGCGCCCAAACCATATTTCAGGGCCAGCAGTTGGGCGAATTCGGCCACCCGGCGAACATGACTACCGGTTTCGGCGGAACGGCACTCCATGGCCTCGGCAATGTGGAAGATGATCTCCTTCTGGGTTTCCTCGATACCCTTGTTCAAAAAGAGGTTGTCAAAGGCCAGGGACACATTGGTGAAGAAGAGTTCCAGTAAATCCCGGTCGTTTTCGTTCAGCTCCTGGGTGGTTTCGAAGTAGAGACAGTCCTCGGATCCGGTCCTGCTTTTGAAATACCAGGCACAGGCGCCGTCCTCACAGTAGAACCCAT
>CAZEIT010000022.1:0-12156 GCA_964512515.1 uncultured Desulfobulbus sp. | reverse complement strand
TCTTCTTTAGCCTTGTTCAGGGTCGCGTGCAAGGCGCTGCTGCCGTCGACCCTGTCCATGGGTTGGGCCACGAAGGCGCTGAAATCACCGGTTGCGGCCAGGACCATGGGTTGACTCTTGATGCCGGATGCAGTCAGGCCCGAGGTGTGAACGTAGAGGGCGTCCTTCTTGAGCTGCAAAATGGAAGTGAGCTGGCCAAGCACACCGCTGCCCAGTTTCTGTAGCGATTGGCGCTCGAAGATGTCGGATGATGCCTCGATGATACGTTTGAGGCCTTGGCGGTTATCCTCGATGGTGGTGATCAGGGAATAACTGCGCAGGGCTGAAATAATGGTCACCAGCATCTTTTCCAGAGTCAGTTCGGTCTTTTCCTTGTAGTCGTCGATGTCGTATTCGAGGATCACCTTGGTTGCCGGGGCCTTGCCGGGCTGACCAGTACGGAGAATGATGCGTACAGCCCGATTTTTCAACTCCTCGCGGATATAGCGCACCAGCTTGAGGCCACTGTCATCCGTTTCCATGACTACATCCAGAAGGACAATGGCCACGTCCTGCTCTGCAGCCAGTATCGCCCTGGCCTCTTCTCCGCTGTAGGCGTGCAGAAAGCTGAAGCCGCGGCCCTGGTATTTTTGGCCGGCCAGCATATAGCTGGTCACACTGTGGACGTCGGCCTCGTCATCCACTATCAGTATTTTCCAGGCTGTGTCAGCGACAGTATGGGCCTGGGCAGGTTCTTCGTCCTTGAACAGGATATCGTCATCGCTTGTGCTCATGTTTGCTCTCTACCAAGAGGGATATGCACCTGGAAGGTGGCTCCGTGATCAGGCTCGCTCTGGCAGGTGATCCCGCCATGCAGGGTATTGGTGACAATGTTGAAAACAATGTGCAGGCCAAGGCCAGTTGAGCCCTTGGCCCTGGCTGTGGTGTAGAATGGTTCAAAAATTTTGGCCTGGGCTTCGGGGGGAATACCGCATCCGTCATCGCTATAGCGAAGAAGCAGGGAGTCACTGTCTGCAGTAATTCCGATACGGATACTCCCGCTCTGACCTTCATCAAAGGCGTGGGTAAGGGAATTGACGATAAAATTGGTCAGGATTTGTGAAAACGCACCCGGATAGCTCTCGATCACCAGGTTTTCGTCGCACTCGACCTCGATGCGATGGCTGGTTTTTTTGAGTTGAGGTCGCAGGCTGAGGAGAATCTCGCTGATGTAATCCCGCACTTTGAAGCTGCGTTTCGCCTCTGAAACCTGGTCTGCCGCCACCATCTTGAAGCTGCGGATCAGATCCGAGGCCCGGTGCAGATTCAAGAGGCTCATCTCCACCCCATCACGAGTGGAGTCCAGGTATTCACTCAGATCCGAGCGTTTCATCTCGCCCTGGCTGAACAACTCCTTGATGATGCGGTTTTTTTCTGCCATGGTCGAGGAGGCGGACAGGGCCACACCCACGGGCGTGTTGATTTCGTGGGCCACTCCGGCCACCAGCCCGCCCAGAGCAGCCAGCTTCTCCGACATGACCAGCTGGCCCTGGGCTTTGTGCAAATCTTCAAGGGCATCGTGCAGTTCCGCATTGGCCTGGGCCAGCTCGGCAGTGCGCTGCATAACCCGGTTTTCCAGGTCTTTGTTGAGGCTGGCAACCTCTTCTTCGGCCAGCCGCCGGTCTCGATCCTGGAGCTGCAAGCCTGCGGCCATGCGGTCAAAGGCTGCGGCCAGGCGGCCCAACTCTCCCTTGCTGTGTACAAGACCGGTACGAGTGACCAGATCACCGGTGCCGAGCCTGTCTGCAGCGTTCATGAGCCCTTGCATGGGGCTTAAAATGGCAAATTTACCCACCAGCCAGGCCGCAATCACGGCCAGTATGGCGGCTAATATCATCAGGGCGGTATTACGAAGTTCTGCTCGCCGGGCCTCTGCCAGGGCCAGATCCTCTGGTTGACCCAGGCGGATCATCAGGTGTTGCAGCGGTGTATCTTCAAACTGGAGCCGCTTGAAGCTGTAAAGGCGGCGCACCCCGTCTACTCCCTGCTCCAGAAAGGTACCCTCCCCGCTGGGGCCAGACATACGCGCAATCATCTGGGGCAGATCCGGCACCCAGGTGTATTTCTCTGTTTCCGGAAAGCGGGTCAGACGCATGCCTGCGGCATCGGTCAGGGTAAAAACCGATCCTGCCGGCAAATGGGCATCGGCAAAAATCTGGCCGAAATAGCGCAGGTCAAAAGAGGCCACCAGCACCCCAAGCAGGCGGCCTTCCTGGCTGAGAATGGGCTGGGCAAATTCCATGACCACATGCTTGGTGCCTGCTACCAGATGGTAGCCTCCCATGACAAAATGCCGTTTCTGCACGGCCTGCTGAAAATAGTGCTCATCCTTGATGCCGGCAAAGGAGCCTGGCCCGGAGAGCGCCACGATAAGGCCTCCGGTATCGGCAAGGGCGAGATGCGCATAGGCCTTGTTGGCCTGGCGCATTTCATCGAGCAATTGCTGGCAGGCCGGGGCGTCGAGCATTTGCACCTCCCTGGCCCTGGCCAGGGTTGCCAGGAGGAGACGGGCATTATCCACCACCCGCTCATGGTGGGTGGCCATGGTTTGGATTTGACGCAGGGCAGCACTCTCTGCGCTCTGCACCATGCTCTGGCGCAGGGTAAAACCGGAAAAAAGCAGGATGGCCAGTGCTGGCAGCACCGCTGCCAGCACCAGCAGAATCAGGCTTAGACGAATAGAGGCAGGGGCAGGGAATCGCATGCTTCCTCCAGTGAATCCAGTGCAAGATACGCCCGCACACCCGCTCCCTGGCCAGATTCAATCATCATATTGTGATCTTTCATAGTCTGTGCAGGAGGCGGATTTTCACGCATCTTTCGGGGAATGGCGCAATCTCTGTAAAGAATACCTACCCATGGACGCCGGTGCAAGCAGTTCGCTGGTTTGCAACATTATGGCAATGACAGTGGTAATACCCGGTAAAAACTGCTGCAAAGCAGCAGATATCCGCACCCTACCTTGTCATCACAGGCTTAGGGACTATTGTTGCTAGTGCTTATCAACTAATCCTGCCGGAATGCTTTGATGATTCGTTTGTCCGGCGGCAATCCAATCAATGGAGGTACACCATGTTTCGTTCTATGCTGGCTACGGTTGTGGCCCTGTCCTTGAGTGCCCCAGCCATGGGCGCGACCCCGCAAAGCTGGAAGATCGACCCTGATCACTCCAACTTCTACTTCACCATCGACCACATCTATTCCAAGGTGCGCGGCTCCTTTGGCAAGTATACCGGTGAGGTGGTCTTTGATCCGGAGAATCTGGCTGCCAGCAAACTGCACTTTGTGGTACAGACGGCAAGTATTGATACCGGTATTGGTCAGAGGGACGAGCACCTGAAAAGCGCAGACTTTTTTGAAGCCGGTAAATACCCCACCATGGAATTCACCAGTACCAGTATCAACCTGAAGGATGGGGTCTATGAGGCCAAGGGAGAGGCGCTGGTCAAGGGTAAGAAATATCCGCTCACCATCCCCTTTACCTATTTCGCCCCCAAGGAGCACCCGATGATGGCAGGCACTCAGGTGATGGGCCTGAATGCGGAGTTGCCCATTGACCGCCTGGTGTACGGTATTGGTGATGAGAAGATGCTTGCCGTGGTTGGCCAGAAGGCCGATGTGCTCATAACTCTTGAGCTGCTGGACAAGTAAATTCCAATTACATGCCAAGGCGCAATAAAAAAGGGCTCACCCGTTAACCAGGTGAGCCCTTTGACTTTTAAAGCCAGTCGCTGATTTACAGAATCGGCTTCATTGCACTCATGTGCATGCGCAGCTCAGCGCCTACATATTCCACCAGTGAGTTGCGGATGCCGCTGTTGACCGCGATCAGCTCCAGGTTGTCCACGCCGTTGTCCTCTTCATCCAGGCCTTCGCCGATTACCTGGGTATCCAACTCGGCAATAAAGTCCTTCAAGAGGGGTACGGCCTGATGGGCGAAGAGGTAACAGCCGTATTCCGCCGTATCCGAGATAACCACGTTCATCTCGTAGAGCTTTTTGCGGGCAATGGTATTGGCGATCAGCGGCACCTCGTGCAGGCTTTCGTAGTAGGCGGATTCTTCCTTGATGCCGGCGGAAACCATAACATCAAAGGCCAGTTCCACCCCGGCCTTGACCATGGCCACCATGAGGATGCCGTTGTCGAAAAATTCCTGTTCCGGGATGTCTTCATTGCCGGACTCGGTCTTTTCAAAGGCAGTTTCCGCTGTCTGGGCCCGCCAGGTGAGCAGTTTCTTGTCGTTGTTTTTCCAGTCTTCCATCATGGTGCTGGAAAAGGCGCCAGACATGATGTCATCCATGTGCTTTTCAAAAAGCGGGGTCAGAATTTCCTTCAGCTCTTCGGCCAGATCAAAGGCAATGATCTTGGCCGGGTTGGAGAGCCTGTCCATCATGTTGGTGATGCCGCCGTGCTTGAGCGCCTCGGTGATGATTTCCCAGCCGTACTGGATGAGCTGCGAGGCATAGCTGTCGTCCACGCCTTCTTCCACCATCTTGTCGAATAAGAGCAAAGAACCGGCCTGGAGCATGCCGCAGAGGATGGTCTGCTCGCCCATGAGGTCACTTTTCACCTCGGCGATAAAAGAGGATTCCAGCACCCCGGCCTTGTCCGAACCCAAACCGCAGGCATAGGCCTTGGCCAGTTCCATGCCCTCGTCCTGGGGATCGTTTTCACGGTGCACGGCAATCAGGGTGGGGACGCCAAAACCGCGCTTGTACTCCTCCCGCACCTCGGTACCAGGGGATTTGGGCGCCACCATGATAACGGTGAGATCCTCGCGAATCTGCATGCCCTCCTCAACAATATTAAAGCCGTGGGAGTAGGAAAGACAGGAGCCTTTCTTCATCAGCGGCATAACCGCAGCCACCACCTTGGAGTGCTGTTTGTCAGGGGTGAGGTTGATGACCAGGTCGGCGCTGGGGATCATCTCCTGGTAGTTACCGACCTTGAAGCCGTGATCCGTGGCGTTTTTCCAGGACTGGCGCTTGCTGCTGATGGCCTCGTCGCGCAGGGCATAGGCCACGTCCAGCCCGGAATCCCGCAGGTTCAGGCCTTGATGCAGCCCCTGTGCGCCACAGCCGACAATTACGATTTTTTTCCCTTTCAGCCTGCCTACGCCTTCAAACTCAGAGGCGTGCATGAAGCGGCATTTGCCCAGTTCTTCCAGTTGCAGCCGCAGGGGCAGGGTGTTGAAATAGTTCTGTGCCATGAGAAGCTCCTTAGTGTGGAATGGTGCATGTTGCAAGAGCAACGCGGCAAAGGTAGGCCCTTTCAGCCGCGGGGTTGTTGGGATGTGGTGCTGGGCTGATTTACACGTCCGCCACACTGCACACATAAACTTTTATACATACCATACCCGCTGTGCTTTTCCCGCTTTTTTCTTGCCAGTTGGCAAGGGGCTTGACTATGCTTTGGGCTTGATTAAAGAGCCTGCACCACTTGTGCCTCTCACCTCATCTTGAAGGATACACTGCACCATGACAAAGACCTTTTCCGGACAACTTGCCGATATCCGCCTGCCCATATTTGATGTGCCGCCGCAACCCGAAAAACCGGTGCGCAGCCCTGAAGAAACCGCCCGGCTCAAGGGGCGCATCCGTCAACTGCTGGCCGAGCAGGACGCCGTGCTGGTCGCCCATTACTACACCGATGGCGACCTGCAGGATCTGGCCGAGGAGACGGGCGGCTGTGTGGCCGATTCCCTGGAGATGGCCCGGTTTGGCACCGAGCACCCGGCCTCGACCCTGGTAGTTGCCGGGGTGCGCTTTATGGGGGAAACCTCCAAGATCCTCAACAATGAAAAAAGGGTGCTGATGCCTGATCTGGCCGCCACCTGTTCGCTTGACGAAGGTTGCCCCATCGAACTTTTTTCCCGCTTCTGCGATGAGCATCCGGATCATACCGTGGTGGTCTATGCCAACACCAGCGCCGAGGTGAAGGCGCGCTCCCACTGGGTGGTAACCTCGGGTATTGCCCTGCCCATAGTCCGGCACCTGGCGGAACGGGGCGAGAAAATCCTCTGGGCCCCAGACCAGCACCTGGGGCGTTATGTACAGCGGATGACCGGAGTGGAGATGTTGCTCTGGCCCGGTTCCTGCGTGGTGCACGAGGGTTTTCGCGCCGAAGCCCTGGAGGAGATGATGCGCCAGCATCCAGAGGCCGCAGTGCTGGTGCACCCGGAATCACCGCAGGCCGTGGTGGACCTGGCAGATGTGGTGGGCTCGACCACGGCCCTGATTCAGGCGGTGCGGGATCTGCCTAATCCGGAATTTATTGTGGCCACGGAGCCGGGCATCTTCAACAAGATGAAGCAGGTGGCGCCAGAGAAAAAGCTCTTCGTAGCGCCTACTGTCGGCGAGGGGGCTACCTGCGAAAGCTGTGCCCGCTGCGCCTGGATGGCGATGAACAGCCTGGAAAAAGTAGTGGAGGTGCTGGAGAAAGGCACTAATGAAATTCTGGTTTCACCAGAACTGGCAGCCAAGGCGCGGGTCCCTATCCAGCGCATGCTTGACTTTGCAAAGGAGATGAAGGAGCAGGCGGGCGCTGAGCAGTAATCGGCCCGCTTGTTTGGTTACTACTACGGGCTGAGCGTCTCGCTGGAAGGGCGGAAGCTGCCGCTGCTTTGGTCAATACCCTGCAGAAGGATGTCGGGGCGATCGTAGAGTTCGGCAATCAGGCCGCTGAGATTGCGGTTGATTAAGAGGCGTATGCTCACCCCGGGCCGGGTGAGCATGTCGTAATCGGTATCTGCATCCCCGGCCACAAACCAGGGCCTGGCGCTGATAAAGCGGTCAATGATTTCATTCTTCCCTTCGCGGTAGGTCAGGGGATAATCCACCGCGTCCTCGGGCAGCACCACCTCTCCGGGACCCATCTTGGGGCGCACGCCGAAGATGTCGGCTGCAGCTAGCGGAAAGCCCAGAAGTGGGGCGACGGCTTTCACCACCCACTCGCTGCTGGCAGAAACCACAAAACAGCGCAGCCCATGGCTTTGAAAAAGACGCATAAGGGCCTGCATCTCGGCAAAAGGCGTAAGACCAGTTGGGTAGGACGTGCTGACAGTACCCAGCGGCTCGGGCAATTGCGCCTGCAGGGTCTTGGCGGCCAGTGGCTCCTGCTGCACCTGTTCCAGAATGCGTACACACAGCCCATGCAGTTCCTGCAAAGAATAGCCCGCCTGTAACTTCGCCAGAAGAGAGAGCACATAGCGCGGCCCCAAAGTGGGTGTGCTGCGCGCATTGGCCACCAGCCAGTAGAACAGGGTGACAAAGGGTTGATAAGCAGGGCTGGCCTTGGCCGCTTCCTTTTTTCCCGCCTGGACGAGCGGCCATAACTCCTGATACTTCGTCAAAATAGTGCTGCGCAGCAGATGCCAAGGCCTGCCTGCCATGGCCTCGCCTTGTGATGGGATAAGTTGCGCCAGGGTGTCAGGGCTGATGCGGTAATGCAAGTCCAAGAGTTGCACCCGGAACACCGCCTGACCAATGTCCCGGAAGATACAGGTGTTGTCAAAATCAAAGACAGCGCAAAGTGGCCCGGCACCTGTGTCCGCCTCCCCTACCGCCAGCCGGCCCAGCGCCTCTTGAATGCGGGAGTAATTTTCAGGATGCCAATTGCCCCTGCTTGTTTCCTGCCTCATGCCGTCCAACTCCCCTGAATGCCCGTGCCTTATTTAGAGGGCCACACCTGGCCCAGACGCTCGGAACTGATCTGTGCAAAGCGCAGATCCTCTTTGGTGCGCACCTTTTTAGTCTCTGCCGGATAACCGATGCCAACCAAGGCAAGTGGCTGGATATGCGCGGGCAGGCCCAGAAGCTCGGCCGTGTATACCGCAGCGCTCTGGTTATCATCATGGGCCCGCAGGCGCAGTTGTACCCAGCAACTACCAAGGCCCAGATCCGTTGCCTGCAGATGGAGCAGCAGGGTGGCGATGGAGCAGTCTTCTACCCAAACATCACTTCGATTGCTATCCCCGCAGACCGCAATCACCAGCGGTGCATTTTTCAGAAACGAGGCTCCGTGCGGTTTAGCTAAAGCAAGCTTGCTGATGCAGTCTTGATCACGCACCACCACAAAGTGCCAGGGTGTATTGCCCTTGGATGAGGGCGAGAGTAGGGCTGCCTCCAGAAGCAGCTCAATTTTTTCCTCTTCCACCGCCTGACCGGTAAATTTGCGGATACTGCGGCGTTTGCGTAATAGGTCAAGTAGCATGAAACCTCCTGCGACTGTTGGGCAATCAGGGCTGAAGCTGGCGAGCAGCCAGAACGCTTTTCATTTCCGCTTGAATGGCCTTGATGGCTGCAAGCGGGTCGGCGGCATCCCGGATGGGGCGGCCAATGACCAGATAATCCGCTCCGTTTAACAAGGCAGCTCCTGGCGTGCTGATGCGCTTTTGGTCGTGGCTTGCAACCCCAGCCGATCGGATGCCCGGGGTGACAATGCGAAAGTTTGTGCCCAGAGTCTGGCGCAAATGGGTCGCCTCCTGGGCCGAGGCCACCACACCCGTGCAACCCAAGCGCAGAGCTTCACTTGCGCGCTCCTGCACCAGATCAGCCATGGTGCCCGGATAACGCAGCGCCTTCAGTTCCGCCTCGCCACTGCTGGTCAGCACCGTGACCGCCAGGATGCCCACTCCTGCATTTGCATTTAAGGCCGCTTCCATAACTGGTACCGAGGCATGCACCGTGGTAAAGGTAATGCCGCGATCGGCAAATTGCCGTACCGCCAAGCGTACGGTTTCCGGGATGTCGTACAACTTGAGATCAAGCATCACCTTGCAGCCCCGGCGGGTAATGGCCTCAACCACAGGCCAGCCTGCGGCAAAAAAGAGCTGCAAGCCAACCTTGAAAAAGCGAACCGGCCCGGCCAGACGCTCGATCAGGGTTTCTGCGCTGCGAAAATCTGCCACATCGAGGGCAAAAATTACACGCTCTTCCAGCGGAATCGGGGGCAAATCCTGTTTAGGGCCGCTCATGCGCGTATCATCTCCTCGCACAGCATGCGGTCAGCAAAGTCGAAGATAAACTGGCGCTGTTCGTCAGTTGCAGCGGCAATGCAACTGCAGTGCAGGTTGTGGCTGCTGCGGATGAGCAGCTCACAGCGCAGGGTATCCTTGCCCAAAATGAACGCAGAGTAGAAAGGGGCGCAGTCATCGTGGTCTTTTTGGCTGGGGCCGTGCAGCTCAGGTGGAATGGTGAGAAAAAAGACCCCCTCAAGCGCGCCTGCAATCAGATTGCGTTTGAGAAAACTATCCAGATTGTCGCGTTCAAGAAAAGATATTTCATCAATCAGGTAGGAGCGCATCACTTCTCACCAGTTAGGGCAGTATCACGGCTTGGCCGCAAGCAAAACGATATTCGCGTACTGTACTGAAAGGCAGTTCAAAAAACAAGATGGCATCAGCTTGCAGCTTATTATTGCATAGACCACGCTTAACAAGGTGACGATCCCATAATCGGGCAGTGCATAGTCAGGTTTATTGTAACATTTTTGTAGATTTTTTTGATGATCCGGTTATGGTGCCTGCCAAAAAGGGTTGGTTTTTTGTGTGCAGAAAGAGTGCGCAAAGGGGGCAATAAAAAAGCCTGCCACCCTCAAGAGGCGGCAGGCTTTTTTCCAGGTTGCCGCACCTGGAAAAAATGGCGGAGAGAGAGGGATTCGAACCCTCGGTGGAGTATAACCCCCACACTCGCTTAGCAGGCGAGCACCATCGGCCTACTCGGTCATCTCTCCAAAATTATATGCGTCTATATTCCCGTGGCGGAGGGAGTAGGATTCGAACCCACGGTACTTGCGCACAACGGTTTTCAAGACCGCCGCCTTCAACCACTCGGCCATCCCTCCTTGCAGGAGAGTACTTACCATTTCAGGAAAACACTGTCAATAAAGAGGGCAGTCTTTAAAGCAGTTAAGGTGTGTAATGAATCAAGCAATCGCTACTGCTGTCTCCGTGCAGGAGCAGGAATTTCAGAATCTGACCTGCCTGTATGAAATAACCAGGCACCTTGCTTCGTCCTCAAGCCTGCAGGAATGCCTGGAAAAGATCGTGCAAACCCTGGCAGAACGCAAGGATATGGATAATGGTACGGTTTCCATTGTCAACCTCATAACCGGCATGCTGGAGATAGAGGTGGCGCACGGCATCAGCGCCGAGGCCAAACGACGCGGACGCTACAGCCTTGGCGAGGGCATTACCGGCAAGGTGGTGGCCACGGGCGAACCCATCGTGGTGCCCCAGATCGGCGATGAGCCCCTTTTTCTCAACCGCACCCGCACGCGTGGTGATGAGCGCAAAAAACGCAGTTCCTTCCTCTGTGTGCCCATCATGGCCGGGCAGCAGGCAATTGGTGCTTTATCCATAGACCGGGTTTACCCCGAGGAATTCGGTGCCGCCTCGGAGCAGGATCTGCGCTTTCTTACCGTGGTGAGCGGGCTTATCAGCGAAACCGTGCAGCGCATTTTGCTGGTGAACCAGGAAAAAGAAGCCCTGCGTCTGGAAAACACCCAATTGCGCCGCGAACTGAGCGCCAAAAACCGCATCGAGAAAATTATTGGTAACTCCTCGCGCATGCAGGAAGTATTTGATATGGTGCACCGTGTTGCCGATTCCAGCGCCACGGTGCTCCTCAGGGGTGAATCCGGCACCGGCAAAACCATGGTGGCCAAGGCCCTGCACCATAATTCCGGCCGCTCGGGCGGGCCTTTTGTAGTGGTGAACTGTGCGGCCCTGCCAGAAACGCTTTTGGAAAGCGAGCTTTTCGGCCATGAAAAAGGGGCCTTTACCGGCGCGGTAGACACAAAAAAGGGGCGTTTTGAACTGGCCCAGGGCGGCACCCTTTTTTTGGATGAAATCGGTGAAATCAGCCCGACGGTGCAGGTGAAGTTGTTGAATGTCATCCAGGAGCGTACCTTTCAGCGCCTGGGCTCAGCCAAAACTATTTCCACGGATCTGCGATTGGTGGCTGCCACTAACCGCAACCTGGAACTGGCGGTGGAACAGGCAAAATTCCGCGAGGATCTCTACTATCGCCTCAATGTTTTTCCGGTCTATCTGCCGCCCTTGCGGGAGCGGCGCACCGATATCCTGCTTCTGGCCGAATTTTTCCTGGAACAGTACGCCCAGGAAAACAAAAAAAACATCCGGCGTATTTCGACCCCGGCCATTGACCTTCTGGTGCAGTATCATTGGCCGGGCAATGTGCGCGAGTTGCAGAACTGCATGGAGCGAGCGGTCTTGATCTGCGATGGTCCGGTGGTAGATTCCACCCATCTGCCACCCACCCTGCAGAGCCGGGAGAGCGTGCCTTCGGGCCGACCGCTTTCCCTGGCAGTTGCCGTGGAAAATTTTGAGCGCGAACTTATTGTAGAGGCATTGAAAAAAAACAACGGCAATCAGACCAAGGCGGCCAAGACCCTGGATACGAGCTTGCGCATTATCAACTACAAAATCCACAACTACGGCATTGAGCCCAAGAGTTTTAAGGTGAAGTAATGCGGATGCTTGTGCATGTCTGCTGCGGCCCCTGCGCGGTCTACCCCATAGCGCGTCTGTCTGCGGCCGGGCATAATCTGACCGGATTTTTTCATAATCCCAACATCCACCCGTATCAGGAATTTCGCCGCCGTCTTGAGGCCGCGCTTGCCTTAAGCCGTGAAAGCGGCTGGCTGCTCGTGGTGGATGAGCACTATGGTCTGCGCGCATACCTGCAGCGGGTGGTCTTTGATGAGGACAAACGCTGCCTCCACTGCTACGACATGCGCCTGGAACAGGTGGCCCGGCAAGCCAAGGCGGGCGGCTATGCAGCCTTCACCACCACCCTCCTATATTCCAAATATCAGAATCACGAACTGATTCGCGAGCGGGCATTCTGGTGGGCTGCGCAGTATGGGATGGATTTTTACTATGAAGACTTCCGCGCCGGCTGGCAGGAAGGTATTGATGCCTCCATTCGCCTGGGCCTGTACCGGCAGCCCTACTGCGGCTGCATCTACAGCGAGCAGGAACGCTACGACAAGGCCTGGCGCAAGCAGAACAGGAAACAAGCGGAAAAACTCAGCGCCTAGATGCGCTATGTATGCATAAACGAAGTGAATCATGCGTTCAGCAAGGGGGAAGCA
>CAZEIT010000021.1:0-14158 GCA_964512515.1 uncultured Desulfobulbus sp. | reverse complement strand
GATCCAAAAAATTTCAAGCTCTTCGCCGCCGTGGTGCTGCTCTACATCGGCGGCAAGCTGGTGCTGGATCAGTTGAAAAAAAATGCAGGTGCAAAACGCCTGAGTGAACAACGTTTTCAGCGTGCCAAGAACGGTTCAGTCACAGGATCTGCACTGAAAGACTACACTGTGCAGGTCACGGAAAAAAATCTGCGCCGCTTTAGCTTTACCTTTCAGGGCGAACACTTTGACGTCAACAGGACCGGCGTTTTTTTGCTCTGCTTTGTGGTGGGCATAGTGGGCGGCATCTACGGTATTGGCGGCGGCGCAATCATCGCCCCTTTTTTGGTCAGTTTTTGCAAACTGCCCATCTACACCATTGGCGGGGCCACCCTGATGGGCACCCTGGTAACCTCGATTGCAGGCGTGGGCTTTTATACAGCCATTGCTCCTCTCTATCCGCAACTGGCAGTAGCGCCTGACTGGCTGCTTGGCCTGCTCTTTGGTCTGGGCGGAATGCTCGGCATGTACTGCGGCGCGCGTTGCCAGAAATATGTGCCTGCCAAGCTGATTAAATGGCTGCTCGCGGTGATTATCCTGATGACTGCAGGCCGCTACTTGCTGGAATTCTTCTCTTGATATTGCGTGCCGATACATTGAAATATCGCCGGAGCAGGCAAGCGCTTGATTTTGTTAGTCCAGTATTTGTCTGCTTCAGTGACTGCCCTTTTAAGCAAGGTCAGGTTTGAGGACAATCAGTCAATGCTGCGCTCCGAGTGATTCCCTGATCGAGAACAAACAGCTTGACCAATGCACAAAACTTGGGCGATGAAATTTTTGTACGATTTGTATTTCACATTTTTAACGTCATCCCTGGATGGTATCATGGCTTGTAGCTATATTGTCCTGGTAATGCTCTTTATGGTACGGCCACTGTCAGTAAAATCTTAAAAGCACACAACCAGCTTAACTTACAAGGCTTGCCCGCTCATCTACTCCTAGCCGCCATGTCGTCCCTGTCGCCAAGAACAGTATATGCCGAGTTGACTACTCGGTGTAACCTGCGTTGTCCCATGTGTTTAAAATTTTCGCAGGGCAGTTGCATTGAGGAAGGGGATATGCCGATGGCAGTCTTTCACAATTTAGCCAAATCCCTGTCGCGCATTGATTTTCTCGTACTCAACGGCATTGGTGAGCCTCTGCTTCACCCTGATTTAGAGGAAATGATTACCATCGCCCGTTCGACCATGCCGGCTACGGGTAGAATCGGCTTCCAAAGCAATGGGTTACTCCTCAATCAGGCCAGAGCTGTGGGCTTGCTCAAGGCCGGGCTTGATATCATCTGTCTGTCTTTGGATAGCCTGGAAGCAGATAGAATCAAGGAATCCGACCGGGAAGGGCATCAACTTGCTGCGGTAACCAGGGCGATTGCACATCTTGTTTCGGCAGCAGAGGAGTCAAAACGGCCTGTCCGCATAGGTATCGAGGTGGTTCTGCATCAAGAAACGCGCCATCAGTTGCCGGACATGGTTGCATGGGCTGGTGAGCACCATGTTGATTTTATCATTGTCAGCCATCTCTTTTCCTACGATGGCAGCTTAAGCGGCCAGAGTCTGTACAATCCCAACACCGAGGAAGCGACCAGACTTTTTGCCAAATGGTCGGAAGCAGCTCAGGTGCAGGGAATAAACCTCAGCGCTCTGTCCGCTGCTCAGCTCAAGTTCAGCAAAAAACCAGCCGAGACTCTACTTGTGCAACTTGGAGACGCAATGCGCCAGGAGGCCAGGGAAAGGGAGCTTAATTTGCATTATGCCAATTTGATGGCATATAGCGACCACGACTGTGACGAGATTGAGGCGCAATTCGAGAAAGCCCGGTTGTTGGCGGCCGAGCTGGACATTGAGCTCTCCCTGCCCGCACTCCATGCACCAGGCAATACTCAGCGCTCATGTGTATTCATAGAGAACGAGGCTGTGTTTGTTGACAAAGACGGCCAGATTATGCCATGCCATTTTTTATGGCATACCTATTCCAGCCAGGTTAATAACAGCGCCATTCTGGTGAAAAAGCATGTGGTCGGCTCTATCATGGAGGAATCTCTGGAAAGCATTTGGCAGAAACCGGAATATGCCGTTTTCAGGGCAGAGGCGCGCCAGAGCAAGTATGCCCCCTGCTGGAACTGCACCGCATCCCCCTGCGCCGATCTGGTTGATACCAATCTGCTGGGCATACATGACTGTTACGGCAGCCATGTTCCCTGTGGCCACTGTGCGTGGAGCCTGGGGTGGATGCAATGTCTGTAAGTAAATCCTATTTTTTGAAGATTGCCAGCATGATGCCGCTGATGCGAGGCAAATGCGACGCAGGTCTACACCCAAGACGATTTACAGATTCTGCTGAGGAACCGAAAATTTTCTGTCTTTTCAATCAAGCCAACACGAATTATCATCATGGACATATGATGTCCATGAATTAGTCTTGATTAAGGAGCGAAAGCATGTTTACTGAAAAATTTTTGGAAGTACTTGGTAAAGAAGGGGTGGTTGCAATAGTGTCGTGCGCTGATAATGAAGCGCATGTTGTCAATACCTGGAATACATACCTCGTACAAACCAGTGATGGCCGCCTCTTGATTCCTGCATGGGCAATGAGAAAAACCGAGAAAAAAATACTGAAGAACAACAGAGTATTGTTAACGATAGGTAGTAAAGAAGTGGAAGGTCGCAATGGACTTGGTTGCGGTTTCCTGATTGAAGGCACGGCAAGATACATCTCTTCTGGGCCTGAATGGGATGAGATGAAGGCTAGGTTTTCTTTTCTGACCCGGGTGCTTGAGGTAACTGTTACTTCAATCAAGCAAACTCTTTAAGAGCATCCTTGGGTGGAAATCAAGAAATATACTGGTTGACAGCTCTTATTGATTGCATAGAAACTCATCAGAAATTGAAGGGTACAGGGCAATATCCTGCAATTCGTAGTGTTATGCCTTGGTTGTTTTGATTTGTTATTTCATGTAGTTAAGTGCTATTTCAAAACAATGAAATAGTGGCAGCAATCAGGGGGCAGTGCCCTGATCGACCTTTTCTTGTGCGGGTGCCGGGGCAGTTAAGCTAGGTGCTGCATTTGCCTGGCTTTGCGGTTTTTTCGCCTGACGCTGATAGGTTTGCACCGCCCGGTTGTGCTCGGCCAGGGTTTTGGAGAAGACGTGCGAGCCGTCATTTCTAGACACAAAATAGAGGGCATCTGAATGTGCTGGCTTGAGCACTGCCTCCAGGGCTGCCTTGCCTGGGCTGCAAATCGGGCCTGGCGGCAGGCCAGGGATCACGTAGGTGTTGTGGCTGCTGGGAGCGCGTAAATCAGACCTGCGCAGGTTGCCGTTGAAACTCTCTCCCATGCCGTAAATGACTGTAGGGTCGGATTGCAGCGGCATGCCCAGCTTGAGCCGGTTGAGAAAAACCCTGGCAATGAGTGGCCGCTCAGCAGCCTGTCCGGTTTCCTTTTCCACCACCGAGGCCAGGGTCAGTATCTCGTGTTGGCTGAGCTCTGTTGTGGCGGTGCCCAAAGAAGCCCAAACCTGTTGAAAACTCCGCACCATCTGGCGGATAAGCTCCTCTTCGCCCATGCCCCGCACCATGAGATAGGTGTCGGGAAACAGATAGCCTTCAAGACTTGCTGTTTCGAGGTTCAGGCTGCGGATTAAGGCCGGATCACGCGTCAGGCGCAGAAAGGTACCGGAATCCACCCAACCGCCCTGGGCAAATACAGCGGCAATCTGCTCCAGCCGCAGGCCCTCAACAATGGTCACCGGATGGCGCAATACCTCACCCCTGGCAATTTTCTCCAGCACTTGTGGCGGGGTCAGGCCTGGGGAAAAACTGTATTCTCCGGCCTGCAGCCTTGAGCCCAGGCCGGTTGCACGCAGATAGATCAGGTAGCGCATATCGTTGATAAGCACCCCTTCTTCTGCAAGCAGGGCCCCAATCTGGCGCACACCCGCGCCCTTGGGGATAAGCACGGTAGCTTCCGCCAAAAAAGGGGCTGGAGTGCGGTAATAGTGCCAGAACCAGAATCCGATAATGGCGGCAGCACTGCTCAACAGGATGAACGTGCCAGCCAGAATGCGGATCCATATTTTTTTAGTTATCGGCATGCTGCAAGTGTACCTCTAAAAAAAACTCCCTGCGCCATAACAATGGAACAGGGAGTCAGGCATGAATTTCAACTCCATATCAAAGCGCTCAAAAAGCTATCTGTGTCGGTTTTGACAAATGCCTGCAGGGTGTACCTCTATGTACGCATACGCCGCATTTGGCTCGCTTCCTTGATAGTGTCTGTAACTTGGAGCTGGAGTAGGATGAAAACCCTTGCATCAGGCATTGGTTTCGTGGCTGCTACTTGCCTGTGCCTGGCGTTTTTTGCGCGGCGGCGGCTCGGGGCTTGTGTCAAGGGCGTGGGCAATGACTTCGTCCATGTGCCGCACCGGGTGAAAGGTTATTTTTTTGCGCAACTCCTCCGGAATCTCCACCAGATCCTTCTGGTTGTCCTCGGGAATGAGAATAGTGGTGATGCCTGCTCTAAGGGCGGCCAGGGACTTGTCTTTCAACCCGCCAATGGGCAGCACTCGCCCACGCAGGGTGACCTCACCGGTCATGGCAAGACCCTTTTTCACCGGCTTGCCACTGATGGCGGAAAAGAGTGCGGTGGTCATGGTGATACCAGCAGAGGGGCCGTCCTTGGGAATGGCGCCTGCAGGCACATGAATATGGATATCCACGCTGTCAAAATAGTCCTCGGCCACGCCAAGCGATGCCGCTCGGCTGCGACAATAGCTCAGGGCTGCCTGGGCGGATTCCTTCATTACTTCGCCAAGCTGGCCGGTGAGTAAGAGCTTGCCCTTGCCCGGCAGGATGGAGGTTTCTATCTGCAGCAGTTCGCCGCCCACCTCCGTCCAAGCTAAGCCAACGGCCAAGCCCGGCTGCTCGCTGGTATCCACCTCGCTTTCCGGCAGAAATTTGGGCGGGCCAAGATATTTTTCCAGCATCTTATCCGAAACCACGTATGGCCCCTTGCCGCCTTCGGCCACGCGTCGGGCGATCTTGCGGCAGACCTTGCCGAGCGCCCGCTCCAGGTTACGCACCCCTGCCTCATGCGTGTACTGGCGAATAATGCGCTGCAGGATGCTGTCCTCAAGCCGCACCTGGCTTGGCCGGATGCCCGAGGCTTCGATCTGGCGGGGCAGCAAATACTTGCGCGCAATGGCCATCTTCTCTTCCAGGGTGTAACCCGAAAGCTGGATAACCTCCATGCGGTCCAAAAGCGGCCCTGGAATGGTGTCTGAGCGGTTGGCCGTAGTGATAAACATCACTTTGGACAGGTCAAAGGGCAGGTTCATGTAATGATCTGAAAAGGTGCCGTTTTGTTCCGGATCCAACACCTCCAAAAGGGCAGAGGAAGGATCGCCCCGGTAATCCTCGCCAACCTTGTCGATTTCATCCAGCATGAAGACCGGGTTATTGGTCTGCACGGTTTTCAGTCCCTGCAGGATGCGGCCAGGCATAGCCCCGATATAGGTGCGGCGGTGACCGCGAATTTCCGCCTCGTCGCGCATGCCACCCAGAGAAAGGCGGTAAAACTTGCGGCCCATGGCCCGGGCAATAGCCTGGCCCAGTGAGGTTTTGCCCACACCTGGCGGGCCCACAAAGCAGATGATCGGCCCCTTGGTATTTTGATTGAGCTTGCGCACCGCCAGGAATTCGAGGATGCGATCCTTGATCTCCTCCAGCCCGTGGTGGTCTTCATCCAGTACCTGTGCCGCCACCTTGAGATCCAGCACGTCCTCGGAGGACTGCTTCCAGGGCAGATCAAGAAACCAGTCGATATAGGTACGGATGATATTGGCCTCGGATGCATCCGGGTGCATCATCTCCAGGCGCTTGAGCTGTTTCTTGGCCTCCTTTTTGGCATATTTCGGCATTCGTTTTTTGCGCAGTTGCCGCGCCAGTTCCTCGATCTCCTGGGAGTAGCCATCGTCATCGCCTAGTTCACGGCGCAGGGCCTGAATCTGCTCGCGCAGAAAATACTCCCGCTGACTGCGCGACATTTCCTCCTTGGCGTCTGACTGAATCTTGGCCTGGACCGTGGACACTTCCAGTTCCTTGTTGAGCAGTTCGGCCACCAGTTCCAGCCGTGCAAGCGGGTTGATCGTTTCAAGGATACGCTGCGATTCCGCAGCCTTCAGGCGCAGGTTCGAACCAACCAGATCGGCTAGGCGGCCCGGTTCCTCAATGTTGTTGATGATCATCATCAGATCAGCGGAGAGGTGACCGCGCAATGACATGATCTTTTCCATATGCTCGCGCACCGTGCGCATGAGCGCCTCGGTCTCGACCGAAATTTCTTCTGCCTCCGGCTCTTCGACCAAGTCAAGCTCAACCCGGTAAAAGGGCCGCTCTTGTTGCACCTTACGGATACGCGCTTTGGACAGCGCCTGCACCAGCACCTTGAGACGGCCGTCGGGCAGTTTGAGGGTGCGCATGATCATGGCCACCATGCCAACCTCATAGAGATCATCACTGCGCGGGTCATCCTGGGTTGGGTCCTTCTGGGTCACCAGCATGAGTAGTTTCTGCCCGGCCAGCGCCTCGTTCACCGCCTCAACCGAACTGGGACGCCCAACAAAAAGCGGGATGATCATATAATTAAAAACGACCACATCCCGCACCGCCATCAGGGGCAACACCTCTGGTATTTCGAGGTCCTGCGGCGCTTCTCCTATTTCAGCCGTGCTGTGGGGCCGACTATCATCAAAATCCACTTGTATCTCCTTGGTGCTGTTGCAGCACACGCTTCCATCAAAGGCAAAAAACTGTTAAAAAACTGTTAAAAATATCTGGTCAAAAGTAAACATGCCATACCTGAAGTCAAGCAAAGGGCCTGGCTGCAGCCGCGCTTTTTGCTTGTAGTCCGCACTGGCCCGCACTATCGTGCAGCCGCAGCAGCCAGCAGTTTGTAGCCACTAAGGAGGCCCCATGCTCAGTCCGGCAACATATTTTGATCTCAGCGCCTGCAGCCATGCCGCCCTGTTTAGCGGATGCAGTCAGGTGTGGCAAGCGCTCTCTGGGCTGAAGGAGTATGTCCGCAGCCAGCTCAGGCAGGATGGCCTGATCCTGCCTAAAGGCTCGGGCATTCCTTTAAGCGGGCATCTTGTTATCCATGCAGGCCGCATCCTTACCGGCGATCGGTGGGAAATCAGCTCTGGCAGCATTGCCAGGGGCGAGCTCAAGGTAGAAGGTAAAGACGGCCTTCTTGCAGGTGCTTCGGTCATCATGGCCGGGGCAGTGCTCATGGGCGAGGGTATCCGCATTGGCGAGGGCGTTTTGGTGGAGCCGGGCGCGCTCATCAAGGGGCCTGCCCTGATTGGCGATCTTAGCGAAATCCGCCAAGCCGCCTATCTGCGCGGTTACTGCGTTATTGGCAGGCGCTGCGTGGTCGGCCATGCCACCGAGGTCAAGCACTCTGTTTTTCTGGACGATGCCAAGGCCGGGCATTTTGCCTACCTGGGCGACTCCATTCTGGGCTGCGATGTCAATCTTGGTGCAGGCACCAAGTGCGCCAACCTGCGCTTTCTTCCTGGCAATGTTATGGTTGGCACAGAGAGCGGCAGGGTGGACAGCGGCCTGCGCAAATTCGGTGCCATTCTGGGCGACCGGGTGCAGACCGGCTGCAATTCCGTGACCAGCCCAGGCACGGTGATGGGGCCGGATTCCCTTTTGCTGCCAAATGCTACCGCAGCATCTGGAGTACATCCTGCCAAAAGCCTGCTGCGCTAGTTGCATCTGCCCCGTAGGGGTCGCCGCCGCCATGCTCGTAAAGGGCGAAAAAAAAGGCAAAAAGAATTCCCATGGTGAAGAAAATCCTCAGTATCCGCGTCCAGTGCGGCCGCACCGTTTCACGGCTCAACCGGCGGTAGGCGTACAGGAGCAGATAGGTAAAGCCAATGGCGTAAGGCGCGGTCAAAAGCATCTGGGCCAGGGTGCCTGAAAATATGGCCGCGCTATCCGCACCCAGGCGAAGATGAAAAAGTAAGTAGGCCAGCCCGGTGAGAACAAGCGCAACCGTATTGCGCGATGATGTTTCGTAAGTCTTGCCGGTGTGTTGCGCCATAATGAATTAGGAGTGTGGTATGTTGCCTGCAGCCTGCATAGTTCCAGAAAGCTCTGCCAGACCTGGCTGGGTGGCCCCCCTTGTAGCGCTTTTCTCGCCGCTTGTCCATCTCTGCCCGGTGCCTGAGACGATGCCGCAGGAAGGACGGCTGCTTGCCCTGTCCCCGCCCATGCCGGCAGCAGCAACGGAAAAACTTGGCCATCTCGCCCGTTCGCTTGCAGGCAGTGAGGCTATCCAGCACGGTGAGCAGCTCAAGCAACTCATTCTGGAAAGCCTCAACCCAGAGAACGATCAGGAAGAGAGCTCTGCCCTGCGGCAGCAACTGCATACCGGGCGGCGAGAGAATACAGATTCCTCCCCAGCCCCAGCAACGGAACTCCTCTGGCAGGAACGCCTGTTGCTGCTTTTGGCCGATCAGGCCGAATGTCAGCAGGAGGAACTTGCTAGAGCCATGAGCCGCATCAGCAGGCAGCACCAGGAGCTTCTTTCCTCATTGGGCGATAGCCAGGAAGTGGCACTTGAAAATCTTTTGCCGCCGAAATCTGTCTCCAGCCTGACAACATGGCAGCCCAAACGCCTGCAGGCCTGGGCCCGGCTCTTGGCCCGAACCACCATGCCACGACAGGATATCTGGTACATTACCCGGCAAGAGGGCCTTGCGGCGCAGATACTGGAACAGCACCAGCTCTGCGAACACTGCACACAAGGGCAGGCGCAACGTTTACCCGAACTGCTGTTGCCAGCTTACACACCGGATACGCAGCATGAGTCGGCAGCGCCACGCGTACAGGATTGCCCGGGCTTGTTTGCGGCCTTTTCCGGGTTGCACACCCTTGCCCGTGATGGCGTTACAGAGTCGGGCCTGCAACAGGCTGCCAGCCTGTTTGCCGAAGCAGTACCGATCTGGAACGACATGATCCGTGCGGCAACTCCAGCAGATGCCGGCTTGTGTCACCTGCGACTCAATATCCTGCCAGGAACAACATTTTTACAACGCCTGCATAACAGCTTTGCCTGTTCTCCTGCAAGCGTAGAAGCCGCAGGCAACGGCAAGGGCGAAGCCCAGGCCCTCTGTCTGTTCGGCCTTTTGCTGGGCGGCGCTCAGGAGGACGGCATCAGGGCTTGACTTCCCCCCGGTCCCGGTAGGGGTTGATAGTCATCACCGCGCAAGCCGCGGTCTTGACCACCTTTTCAGCCACACTGCCGAACATGATGCGCTCAAGGCCCTTGTAGCCATGGGTGCCCATGACAATAAGTTGGATGTCTTTTTGAGCGGCATACTTCACCACCTCTTCACCAACATCGCCTGCCAGCACTTTGCTGGTCACGATGCTGACTCCCGCATCCAGACAGAGCTGGCGGTGTTCGGCAACAAAGGCATCCATCTGCTGCTGGGCCGAGGCGTACAACTCTTCCTCCAGGTTGGGCAGGTTGACCGGAGGCACGAAAAAGCCGCTGTAGTCCTCAAAGTTCTGCACTACAAAAACCAGATGCAGTTCGGCCTTGAAGGCACCCGCCACATAGGCCGCAGCCTTGAGGATGGTGGCTGCATTATCGGAAAAATCAATGGGGGTAAGGACGCTGGTGATCGGTTGCATAAGAGGCCTCCTTGGTGGATAGAGGATCAAGAGATATTGCTGATTAAAACTATAACACAAACTGATCGAATGCAAAAGACACGTGTCGATTGCTGGGTTATTGCTCTGCAAAACCAGAAACTGGTGCCCTGAAAAGATAAAACCAAGGCCGCATCGTCTTGCCCGTTCCCCTTTGCGGCTCGCCCCACGCTTGACAAGCATTCAGCCGGGATGAATCTTGTACCGCAAACCCACACCAATCAGGCTGCGGCTGTTCTCTGGCTGTGGCCCCATATATAGGAACCTCTATGGAATTTATCCCCAAATGGATCGCCTGGGAAATCACCCGCCGCTGCAACTTTGGTTGTGTGCACTGCCGTTCTTCATCTGAAATGGAGGTGCAGGGCCACCCGGATTTCAGCTTTGACGAGGCCAAACGTATTCTGGCCGATATTCACAGCTACGCCAATCCGGTGGTGGTGCTGTCCGGCGGCGAGCCGCTCTTGCGGCAGGATGTTTTTGACATTGCTGCCCATGGCACAAAACTGGGTCTGCGCATGTGCCTGGCCACCAATGGTTCTTTGGTGACGCCTGAGGTATGCCGCAATATGCTGGCCAGTGGCATTAAAATGGTTTCCTTAAGCCTGGATGGGGCCAGCGCTGCCGTGCATGATGACTTCCGCCGCCAGCCCGGCGCATTTAACGGGGTGATGCAGGCAATCTCTCTCTTCAAGGAACACAGTATTCCCTTTCTGATCAACTCGTCCTTCACTAAACGTAACCAGAATGAAGCGGCCAAACTGTACCCGCTGGTAAAAGAGTTGGGCGCGACCGCCTGGTATCTGTTCATGATTGTGCCTACTGGCCGGGGCGAGGAAATCATGGCGGAGCTGATCCCACCCGCTGAGTACGAGGCCATGCTCAACTGGCACTATGACGTGGAAAAAGAGGAAGACGAATTGCTTATGCGGCCCACCTGCGCACCCCAGTACTACCGGCTGGTCTTGCAACGAGCCAAGGCCGAAGGCGAGAGCTTCAAGCGCCGCAGCCTGTCCTTTTCCACTGGCGGATCCAAGGGCTGCCTGGCTGGCCAGCTCATCTGCTTGATCGATGTGGATGGCAATGTGCTGCCCTGCAGCTATTTTCCCAAGGCTGCCGGCAACCTGCGCCGGCAGAGCTTCAAAGAGGTGTGGGAACAGGCGCCGCTCTTCCACGAAATGCGGGATTTCAAGGGCTACAAGGACAACTGCGGCCGCTGCGAATACCTTAACGTTTGTGGTGGCTGCCGGGCCAGGGCCTATGCCATGACCGGCGACTATCTGGCCGGAGAACCCTTTTGTTCGCATCAACCCCGGCGTTGACAGGCAATCCGCCTCTCAGGTAGACTGCTGGCAATTTCCCTTTTTTCTAAAAATTCTTCAGGTACGGCATGAACACCACCTTTCTTCAAGCCTGCAAAGGCGAAACAACCAGCCATGTTCCGGTTTGGTTTATGCGCCAGGCAGGCCGTTATCTGCCCGATTACCAGCGGGTACGCAGTACGCTCAGCTTTCTGGAACTGTGTAAAAATCCGGACTTGTGCGTCACAGTGACCCTGCAACCGGTGGATATCTTCCACTTTGATGCAGCCATCCTTTTTTCCGATATCCTTATTCCTATGGAGGCCATGGGCCTGCCCTTGGAGTTCCACGATGGCAGGGGGCCGATCTTTCCGGAGCCGGTGCGCGACCAGAAGGCCGCCGCAGCCCTGCGGGTGCCTGAGCCGGAAGAGGATATGCCTTTTGTGCTGGAAACCATCCGCCTTTTGCGGCGCGAACTCAAGGTACCGCTTATCGGTTTTGCCGGTGCCCCCTTCACCCTGGCCACCTATGTGATTGAAGGCGGCAGCTCCAAGAACTTTCTTGCCACCAAGAGCATGATGTTCCGCGAGCCGGAACTGTACCACGCCATTCTCGACAAAATCACCGCCTGCACCAGCAGTTATCTCATTGCCCAGGCCAAGGCCGGAGCCCAGGCCCTGCAGCTTTTCGACTCCTGGGCCGGGGCGTTGGCTCCCTGCGACTACGAGCGCTTTGCTCTGCCCTATGTGCGCACAATATTGGCCGACCTGCGGCAACATACAGATATTCCGCTCATCTACTTTGCCAACAACGGCGCCACCCTCTTACCCTACACCGCCACCTTGGACGCCGATGTTCTGGGCATAGACTGGCGCATTCCTCTGGCCGATGCCATTCGTCAAGCCGGACCGCATGCGGTGCAGGGCAACCTGGATCCTCTGGCGCTTTTCCTGCCCAAAAAAGATCTGGAGGCACGCATAGCTGCCATGCTGGCTGCGGCTGCCGAGGCCCACGGCTATATCTTCAACCTTGGTCATGGTGTTATTCCGGAAACCGATCCGGATCAGGTTAAAATTGCTGTGGACGCTGTGCACCGCTTGAGCAGCCAGGGCAATTAAAAAGAGGCGCGGCTAGTGGAGGAAAAGCCCCGCATTCCCGGAATAGCGGATTGCCTGCAACTCATGCAGGACTACGCCATGCTCGCCAACATCCGCCGCCACTCGCTGGTGGTGGCGCGCTTGGCCATACAGCTTTTGCAGGGCTTACGCGACATGCAGCCTGGAAAGCCGCAGGCAGACATGAATCTGGTGCTGGCCGGCGCACTCCTGCATGACATCGCCAAAACCCCCTGCCTCAACACCAAGTGTGACCATGCCCAGGTCGGGGCTGATATCTGCCTGAAGGAAGGCTACCCCGAGGTGGCAGCAGTAGTCGGCCAGCATGTACGCCTGTCTTTTTTTGACGAAGCCAGCTACCAGGCCGGCTCCTTTACTGCCCTTGAACTGGTACACTATGCCGATAAGCGGGTGCGCCACCACACTGTAGTTTCTTTGGATGAACGGCTCGAATACATTCTAGAACGTTATGGCAACAACAACCCGGAGCGTTGCCAGGCCATAGAACAGCATTTCCAGCAATGCGGGCGCCTGGAGCGCCTGCTCTTCCGCTGGCTGCCCTTTTCGCCCCAGGAACTCGGCATCAATTAAATCGTGTAATTGCAAACCAATGAACCCCACCATAAGCCCCTCCTTTGATTGGATCGAACACTATCCTCTGGCGGTGGACGTGTGTGACCGGGATGGTGTCATCATCACCATGAATCGTCTGGCGGAAGAAAATTTTAAATCCTGGGGCGGCAGGGCACTTCTGGGCAAGAGCGTGTTCGACTGCCACCCGGAAGCAGCCAATGTGATTATCCGGCGCATGCTCAACGAAGAGAGCGCCAATACCTACTGCACGGTAAGCAAGGGGGGGCGCAAACTGGTGCACCAATGCCCCTGGTACGACAGTAGTGGCACGTTTGCGGGTCTGGTGGAAACCATTGTTCCCCTGCCGGCCGAGGTGCCGACCTTCCAACGCGGCTGATTCCACTTGCATATCAAAATTTTATCTGTGTCGGCTTCGGAAAATGCTTGCAGGACGTACCTCTATGTATGCGCTCGTCGCATTTTCCTGGCCTCCTTGATATCAACTTTGATCTGGAACTGGAATAATGCTCCACGCAGATTTTTCTCACCCTAACCTTTTCACGACAAGCACCTATGCAGATATCCTTTCACGGAGCAGCAAGAAACGTCACTGGTTCCTGCCATCTGGTTGAATGTGGCGGCAAACGAATCCTCATCGACTGCGGCATCTACCAGGGCAGTCGCAGCCTGGATGAAGAAAACAGCAACAACTTCGGTTTTGATCCGGCCAGCATAGATTTTCTCATCCTCACCCATGCCCACCTCGATCACTGTGGTCGCATTCCTCTTCTGACCAAGCGTGGCTTTACCGGGCGTATCCTCTGCACCTCGGCCACGCGGGAGTTGGCCAAGCTGGTGATGCTGGACTCAGCCCATATTCAGGAAGAGGATGCCAAGTACCAGAACTACAAGGCCTCAAAACGGAAAAATCCGGGTAAACCGGCAGAGCCGCTCTACACCACCATAGATGCGCTTAATTCCCTTGATTTCTTTGTGGATATTGCCCGTTGGGAAAAACCCCACCAGCTTGCCCCAGGCATCAGCGTTACCCTGTACGACGCTGGCCACATCCTGGGTTCGGCCTGTGTGCTGTTGGATCTGGAAGAAGAAGGGCAGAAACGCCGGGTGCTTTTCTCTGGTGATCTTGGTTCCAGTGGTCGCGCCATCCTGCCAGACCCAGCGCCTGCCCCCCAGGTTGATATCGTGGTCATGGAAACCACCTATGGTAACCGTCAGCACAGAGAGTTAAGCGAGTCGATCATCGAACTCTACGATGCCATCAACAACACTGTCTCAGGCCATGGCAATGTGCTCATCCCCAGCTTTGCCCTGGAGCGCAGCCAGGAACTGCTCTACTATCTGCGGGAAGGGGTGGAGCAAGGTAAGCTGCCGCACAACCTGCGGGTATATC
>CAZEIT010000020.1:0-14383 GCA_964512515.1 uncultured Desulfobulbus sp. | reverse complement strand
ATTTTTTTCTGAATCTTCCGGGTTTTCTTATTCTGTGAGGTGTAGTTGATTTTCCTTGGTACAACTTCTGCTGCAATTTGCCTCGTTTTGGCGTATAGTAATCATTGGTCTGAAGCGGAATTATCAGCGCACAAGAACATGATAAGGAGCGTATCCCATGAAAGTTATTGCATTTAATGGTAGTCCCCGTCCGAAAGGCAACACTTGGCATGCCTTGAACATGGTGGCGGCCGAATTGGATAAGGCCGGTATCAGCACGGAAATTGTGCAGGTGGGTAACAAGGCGGTACGGGGCTGTTTGGCCTGCGGCAAGTGCTATAAAATGAAGAACGAACAGTGTGTGCAAACAGAGGATGATGTGAACCAGTGGATCCAACTCGCCAAAGGCGCAGACGGAATTCTTCTGGGCTCACCAACGCACTACGCAGCCCTGAGCGGACCGCTCAAATGCTTTTTGGACCGGCTCTTCTACGTGGCCGGAGCCAACGGCGGCCTGCTCCGCCACAAGGTGGGGGCAGCCGTGGCAGCGGTGCGACGCAGTGGCGGTATTCCGGTTATCAACCAGCTCAACATCTACTTTCTCTACGCAGAAATGCTCATTCCGGGTTCCAATTACTGGAACGTGATTCATGGTGCGCAGCCGGGCGAAGTGGAGCAAGATGCGGAAGGGCAGCAGATCATGCGTATGCTGGGTAAAAACATGGCATGGCTTATGCAATTGAAAGAACACGGTAAAGGTGCAGTGGCAGAACCGGAGCCAGAGGCTAAGATCGCCATGAACTTCATTCGCTGAACCGCGGAGCACTACAGCCACACTCGACCCGACCTGCAGTTCTTCAAACTGTGTCAAGCAGGGCAACAAATCACCCGGCCGTAGCCTGTGCCGGTCACGTGCGGGCGACTCTCTCCTTGATATTGTACTGATCAAGGGTACACGATCCCATTTTGCCTGAAAATGAAGCCGGCGGATTACCGTCACAGCTTCTTTCAATTCTGTATTAAAGCCTATCAGTGCCGCTTGAGCAAATATTTGCTTATTCCCATGATCCAGCGTGGGAACAATGTACCATTCGTCCCGCTTTGATATGAAAATGGAATTACTTGTTATTCCCAAGGTGCTCGGGTAAAACGGCACTATGGTTACTACTCAGGATACATCAGCAAAAGAAGATCTGGACAGCTTGCAGGGGCGTCAGGCAGAAGAGCTTTTTCCTGATTTTTTTCAGAAGACTGCCAGAAAGGAGTATGAAGGCCCGGCAGTGCCCCAGCCACCCGGAGATAGCTGGCTGGTGAACGATACCCCTGATGGCAGGGAAGATACTGCTGTTTTGCGGGCGCTCTTGCTGGTGCGGGATGCGGAGCAGCGGTCACTGGTAGGGGTGAAGCTGCAGCATATGGGCTATACCACGGCAGTAGTGCAATCAGCGGAGCACGCGCTGGATGAGCTGCGTACCGCTTCGTATCAGCTGGTTGTATGTGGAACAGATGCCGCATACAGTGCTTTTCGGGACTATCTTAGCCATAGCGTGCCGCAACAGCGGCGCAGGCTGTTGTACTATGTGCTGGTCGGGCCTGATATGCACACCTGCTATAACCTGCAGGCGCTGGCGCTTAGCGCCAACCTGGTCATCAATGAGCGGGAGCTTGCTTTTGTTGAGGTCATTTTGCGCAAAGGCTTTCGGGAGTATGTAGAACTCTTTGGCCCTTTTCTTGAAGTTCTTGAGGAGAACCGCTTGCCTGTTCTGTCGTAGATCGCTCTTGACAAGGCCCTTTAGGCCAACAGAAATTTACGCAGCAACTGTTCGTGGGTAAAGCCGAATTTGTTGGCATCACTGTAACTGGTAATCGTCCCGTTTGTTTTGGACAGGTCTATCGTTATCGGCCGCTGCAGCCGTTCTTTTTTGTTTTCATCGTAGAGTACCTGTACAACCGGACGCTTCATATCCTCGGTTGATTCCACCACCACTCCGCTGCGGCCATCGGCCAGTATTACGCAGGTGCCAACCGGATACATGCCAATGCAGCGGATAAAATCATAGGCCAAATCTTTGTTAAAGTGCTCTCCACTGCCCTCATAGATGACGCGCAGGCCCATAACCGTCTCCATGCCTGGTTTGTAGACACGCTCTGAGATAAGCGCATCAAATACGTCGCATACACTGGCAAGCTGGGCGGCGAAGCTGATTTCTTCCCTGGCCAAACCGTGGGGATAACCGCTGCCGTTGTAGCGTTCATGGTGGTGCAGGGCCACATCGCGGCATTCAGAGGGGATTCCCTTGACCTTGGCCAGCAGTTCGTTGGAATATTCTGCATGCCGTTTCATGATAACGGCCTCTTCCGGTGTCAGTTTGTCTGGTTTATTGAGGATGGACAGCGGAATGATTGCCTTGCCGATATCATGGAAAAGGGCGCCCACCGCCAAGTCAAGGCTCTGGGTCTCGGGCATCTCATAGTAGTGGCACATGTTGAGGACATAGGAGCAGACGCTGACCGAGTGTTGCAGGGTATAGGTGTCTTTTTCCCTGATGCGACTGAGCAGGGTAAGTACATCACTGTTGCGGTGGATGGAATCGTACATGCGCTCAGCGATTCTGTAAAACTGCCCAGCTTCAGGTACCTTGCCGTCGATCACTTCCTGATAGGCCTGCTCAACCGCCTGCATGGCCTCTTGGCTTATCTGCAGGGCCGACTGTCTTTCAAATTTAAATGGAACTTGCGGACGCAGGCGTTTTCGCTCCAATCCGGATGGGGCGGTAATCCTGCGCGGCCGTATAATTGATTGTGCCTTATCGATATCCAGACCGCGTTCGGTATCGATAAAAACTTCCTTCACACCCCATGTTTTCAGGATTTTAATGGTGCTTTCGCGCTTGATGGCGCCGGGATCGATATAGATGTTGCCGGTGTCGCCCGTACAATTGTAGTCATGCACATAGACGCCAACCTGCAGGTCGTCAACACGTACCTTCTTGATCATAATGCTGAATTGCCGTTGAAATGCGTATTCCAAGGTGCGCGCAGAGGGCAGTTTTCTGCGCAACGCTACAAAGCTGCCTGTACTTATAAGCTTTGTACCACCAAGGTTGCAAGGGCAATAAATTTTGCAGGAAGAACACCTACGAGAATGATACCGCAAACCAGAACGATGCCGGCGGTAAAGGTGAGCAGGGAGGGCGGGGAAAAGGCTGGCGCGGCTGCGTCTTTATCCACGGTGTAGGCAGCCCGTACCACCCGCAGGTAGTAGAAGATGGCAATAGCAGTGTTGATGGCCGCAAGCACAACAACAAGCAGATGGCCAGCGTGCAGGGCCTCGGTGAGTACCAGAAATTTGGCCATGAAGCCCACAAAGGGTGGAATGCCTGCCAGGCTGAACAGGCCGGTAGCAAGGATAAAGGCCAGCACAGGCTGCTCCCTGGAAAGGCCATGCAGATCATCAATGTGCAGGTTTTCTCCTTTGGTCGCAATGGCGCAAATGGCAAGAAAACAGGCCAGATTCATGAGCGCATAGGCGCTGATGTAGTAGATGGCCAGCCCATAGCCCTCAGCCTTCATGGTTAGAAGCGCCAGCAAAATAAAACCTGCATGGGCAATACCAGAAAAGCCTAAGAGGCGTTTGAGATCATCCTGCACCAGGGCGCAGAGATTGCCGTAGAACATGGAACTTAGGGCAAGGACGGCAAAAAACAGGATCAAAAACTGTTCCTGGCCTGGAGGCAGAAGCAGCATCAGGCGGATGAGCAGGGCCACGGCCGCAATCTTGGGCAGGGTGGCGACAAAGCTGGCGGTTTCGTTGGCAGCACCCTGATAAATATCCGGTACCCAGAAATGAAAAGGAAACACAGCGAGTTTGAAGAAAAATCCGCACAACACCAGGGCAAAGGCGGGCAGGGCAATTGGTGGCATGGCACCCTGCTGAACCGCGCTGACAAGGGTGGGTAAAAAAGTGGTGCCAGTTAAACCGAAGAGGTAACTCATGCCAAAGAGCATGAAGCCGGTAGCAATAACCCCAAAAAGCAGGTATTTGATGCCTGCCTCCATCTGCGGCCGCAAGCCGCCTCGGTCATCGCGCATGGGCACAAGCAGATACAAGGAAAAGGAAGACAGTTCAAGCGCCACAAAAAGCAGGATCAGCTCATTTGCGCTCACCAAAAGCATCAGCCCGAAAACACTGAGGAACAAAAAGAGATAGTATTCCGGCTGCACGCTGGCCTCTATGCTGACCAGTCGCCCTCCGGTAATGAGGACAAAGAAAAAAGCGCCTGCAAGCAGTATCTTGAAAAACTGTGAAAATTGGCTGAGGCTGTAGCTGCCCGAAAAAAGCAGACCTTCCGCGCGAAAGGCGGTGCAGGCACTGGCCAGCACAGCCAACCCGCAGAACAGGGCAAGCAGGTGGAGCTGTTTGGGTTGCGGCTTTCTGGTCAGACTGGCGGCAAAAAAAAGCAGCGCACCGCTCAGGACAACCAGTTCAGGAAGAATAAGCATGATAACCGCCTCACATCCTATCAGTCAGTTCAATACACTGTCTTGGCATTTTGGTTTTGGGCAGCAGCCTGCAGTTTTCATTGAAAAATACTCCAGTTTAAACCAGTCCCTGGGTGGGCCTGCTGCCACTGCTGTAACTGCTGCAGAAGATCAGCCAGGGTTGGGTTCATGTAGTCCAGAAAAGGCTGCGGCCCCAGACCAATCCAAAACACAAAGAGCAAAAGCGGGGCCAGCAACAGAATTTCCCGCAGGTGCAGATCCTTCATACCGCTTTGATCTGGGTTGTTGACCCCGCCCCAAATCACCTTCTGCAAAAGGCGCAGCATATAGGCCGCAGCCAGCAAGGCGCCTGGAATGGCGGCCAGCGCCACCTCGGGCTTGCGGGCAAAGCTGCCAGCCAGGACCAGAAATTCGCCGATAAAGGAATTGGTACCGGGAAAGGCAAAGGAAGAAAGGGAGAACAGGGTAAAAAAGGTGGCAAACCAGGGCATGTAGGGGCCAAGCCCAGCGGCATGCGTGAGCTCACGGCTGTGGTTGCGCTCGTAAATCATGCCAATGCACAAGAAGAGCGCGCCGGTGGTGATGCCGTGGTTGATCATCTGCAGCATTGCGCCCTGCAGACCGTGCAGATTGAAAACAAAAATACCCAGGGTGACAAAACCCATATGCCCGACCGAGGAATAGGCGATCAGTTTTTTCATGTCCTGCTGGGCAAGTGCGGTAAAGCCGCCATAGATAATGCCTGCAATGGAGAGCCACAAGAGCGGGGTGGCCAACAGCAGACTGGCATCCGGAGTGATGGGCAGGCAGAAGCGAAGAAAGCCGTAGGTGCCCATTTTCAGCAAGATCGAGGCCAGCAGCACAGAGCCTGCGGTTGGTGCTTCCACATGGGCTGCAGGCAGCCAGGTGTGGAAGGGAAACATTGGTACCTTGATGGCAAAAGCCAGAAAAAAGGCCAGAAAGACCAGCAGTTGAAAGCCCAACCCGTATTCGCGCCACATCATGGATGGAATAAAGAAGGTGCCGTTGTGCAGGTAGAGCGCGATGATCGCCACCAAGAGCAGCACCGAGCCGGCCAGGGTGTAAAGGAAAAACTTGATGGAAGCGTAGTTCTTGCGCGGACCGCCCCAAATAGCGATCAACAGATACATGGGAATGAGCATGAATTCCCAGAAGATGTAGAAAAGCACGAAATCAAGGGCAATAAAGACCCCGATCATAGCGCTTTCCATCACCAGCAGGCAGACCATGAAGGCGGTCACCCGCTTTTGAATATAGGTCCAGGAGGCAAGGACACACAGCGGCATGATCAGAGTGGTCAGCGCCACTAGAAGAATGGAAATGCCATCCACGCCAACGGCATAGTTGATACGCAGCTGAGGGATCCAGGCATAAAGATGGGCAAACTGAAAGGCGGTGCTGCTACGATCAAAACCGCTCAACAGGGGCAGGGTGCAGAGCGCGTTAAGGATGGTGATGGCAAGTGCCAGCCAGCGGGCAAGCGCATCCCTGCTGAGAACAAGCAAGATGAGCGCGCCTGCCAGAGGAAGCGCCACCAGGACATTGAGCCAGGGAAAGCCGCTGCTGATCAGTATCTGGTTCATCGCGTTTTCCCGTTCAATACAAAAGAAAGAGTGACAGGGCGATCAGCAGCAGTGCCGCCAGAGCAAAGACCTGGAAGAAGACATACTGCATCTGGCCGCTTTGCAAATAGCGTAACTGCCCACCAAGGGCCCGGACTGTGCGGGCAAGTCCGTCTACTATGCCGTCAATGACGTGCCAGTCAAACCAGCTGGCAAAGCGGGCGCTCAGTATGGTCAGCGGCAGGGCCAGACTGCGGTAGAGTTCACCCCAGGCCCAGTCGATCCACTGCAGAGGATGTCGCACCAGCCACATGAAGGCCCGGCCACCCTGGCGATAGAACCAATCCATATCCACATAGACCACATCCTTGGGTGTGAGCAGACCCTTAAGCAGGTAAAAGGCCAGGGCGCTGAAACCAAGTAGTTGCAGGGTTTCCACCAGATGAAAAGCAGTGTAGGGCGTATATCCAGTGACAAAGGGCAGGGCGCTGTAGAGATAACCAGGTGCGATACCCACCAAAATACAGAGGGTTGCTCCCATGGTCATGGCGATGAGCATATTCAGGGGCGGATCACCGGCTTTCTCCCAAGTAGCACTGCTGCAGCGATTTTCGCCAAAGAAGAGGAACCATGGCAGCTTGAGGCCGTTGTAGAGGATAGTACCTATGGCAGCAAACATGAGCAGCCAAGCCGCCCAGGTGTGGTGCGCCTCAAAGCCTGCGGTAATGATCATTGACTTGCTGACATAGGCGGCAAAGCCAGGTACAGCCGCAATGGAGAGGCAACCCACCAGGGTGAGGCCGCAGGTGGCGGGCATTTTTGCGCAGAGCCCGCCGAGTTCGCTGAATTTTGTTTGACCTGTTTTGTACAGCACCGCGCCCGCGCCCATGAAGAGCAGACTTTTATAGAGGATGTGTACCACGGCATGGGCAACCGCACCGTTTATGGCCAGCTCCGTACCAATGCCAATGCCTGCCACCATATACCCTACCTGGGACACAATCGACCAGGCCAGCAGACGGCGCACATCGTTTTCCAAAATGGCGTAGAAAAGGCCATACAGCGCCATGATCACACCCAAGACGATCAGTACCTCAAAGCCTGCGCAGGAGCGAGCCAGGGTATAGACCGCAGTTTTAGTAGTGATGGCGCAGAGAAAGATCGCACCGTTGAACGAGGCCTCGCCGTATGCATCCGGCAGCCAGGAATGCAGAGGCACCATAGCCGCATTGAGGCCAAAGCCCAGCATGATCAGCCAGGTGTAGAGTTGCGGCTCCTTGATATCTAAAAGGCTGAAAGTAATGTCTCCCACTGCCTGGTAGCGCAGCAGGATACCGGCCAGGAGAATGACTCCACCCAGGGTGTGGATGAGCAGGTAACGGTAGCCGGTTTGCAGAGATTTCGGTCCTCGTCTAAACCAGACCAGGAATACCGAGGAAAAGGCCATCATTTCCCAGAAGAGAAAGAGGCTGAGATAATCGCCGCAGTAAATTACACCAAGAGAACCGGCAGCATAGGTCCAGGCGGCCATATGTTCGCCGTTTTTCTCCACGTGCAGGCCGTAGAGGGTAGCCAGGATGGTTACCAGGGCCATGATCAGTGCAAAGACCGTGGCCAGCTTATCAACCCGGCCGAAGACGAGCTCCCATTCCATGTAGGAAAAAGTGGCAAAAATACCGCTTGCCATGCTGTTGCCCAGCACTGCCGCCAGAGTCAGCATAGGCACCAGCAGCAGATAGACACTGCGCAGCGGGCCACGCACAAAGGGAAGGAGCAGGGCTCCACCGAGGAGGATCAGCGCCGGATGGATGAAGAGGTTCATAAGGTGTCTTCCTCTGCTGGCGCTATTGGCTGGTCATAGCTGGCATCATTGCCCTCAAGCCCGGCCTTGGCCAGCCACTTGCTCAGACAAATGATGACAACGGCAGAAAAAAAAGCAAAGAAAGACCAAAAAAAGGGTAGATGCGCCTCCAGCCAGCTGTGCGGGTGGAGATTCTCCACCTTGAGGCTGAGCAAGGCAATCACTCCCAGCACAACGTACAAACCAACTGCAAGGACGCTGTTTTTTTGCAAAACGGGCTTTTCTGTCTGCTTCATCCCGTCACCATTTTGACAAACTGCAGCATGAAATCTGGATAGATGCCGATGAGCACCGAAACCGCCACTGCCAGCAAAAGCGGCACCAGCATGGTGAGCGGCGCTTCTCTGATGCCGCTTTCTTCTATACCTGCAGGAGCTTTGCCGAAAAATCCGCGGTACACCACCGGGGCAAAGTAGCCGGCATTGAGCACGGTTGAGGTGATAAGGATCAGCAGAATACCGATCTGATGTGCCTCCAAGGAGCCGACCAGCAGGTACCATTTGCTGACAAAACCGCCGACCGGCGGCGCACCAATCATGGAGAGCGCGGCCACAGCAAAAGCGCCAAAGGTAAAGGGCATGACCCGGCCTAACCCGCCCATCTCAGAGATATCCTTTTTGTGCGCGGCAATAAAGATTGCACCAGCGCAGAAGAAGAGGGTGATCTTGGCAAAGGCGTGGTTGACGATGTGGATCAGCCCGCCGGCAATGGCATGCGGCGTCAGCAGGGCAACCCCCATAATGATGTAGGAGAGCTGGCTGACCGTGGAGTAGGCTAGCCGCGCCTTGAGGTTGTCCTTTGAGAGTGCGATCACCGAGGCCAGGATAATGGTGCAGCCGACAAAATATGCGGTGGGAATGCCCAGATTCAGTCGCTGCATGGTATCCACGCCAAAGATGTAAAGCATGACCCTGGTGGTGGAGAAGACGCCGACCTTGACCACCGCTACAGCATGCAGAAGCGCTGAAACTGGGGTGGGCGCGACCATGGCTCCGGGCAGCCAGTGGTGCAACGGCATGATGCCATTTTTGGCAAAACCAAACAGGCAGAACACATAGAGCATGATCACCATCCAGTTGGGTGCTCCCGCGCTGAAAACCCCCTGGCTGATGTTATGCGGAAAATCAAGGGTGCCGGTGAGCACGTAGATGAGTGCCAGCGCCGGCAGCAGAAACAGTTTGGCTGTACTGGTCAGGTAGATGATGTATTTACGGCCACCTTCGTAGGATTCTTCATCCTGGTGATGAGCCACCAGCGGGTAGGTGCAGATGGAAACGATCTCGTAAAACAGATACAGGGTGAGGAGATTGTCTGAAAAAGCCACGCCGATTGCACCGAAAATGGCCAGGGCGAAACAGGCATTGAAGCGGGTTTGTTTGGGCTCGTGGTGGGCGCGCATATAACCCAGAGAGTAGAAAACCGCAATCATCCACAAGGAGGAGGCCACCAGGGCAAAGATCATGGAAAATCCATCTGCACGCAGGGTGATGGATAGACCTGGCAGCAGGTGGAAGATCGGGTAAACCAGGGTGTGGCCCTGTTTGAGCGCGGGTATGAACGAGCACACCACGGCAAAGAGCAGCACTGCAGCGCAAAAGGAGGTAAACTCGCGCAGGTTGGGGTTGTTTTTTAAGCTCATCACCACCAGGCTGCCAACGAGCGGAATCAAAACCGCTATAAGCAGAAAGACGTTTTCCATGATGGTGGTGCTTGCCTGCAACTCGTTCATGACCTGGTATTACCCTCGCAAATCAGTAAGATCATTGCTTTCAATGCTCTTGTAGTTCCGATACACCGCAATCAGTATACTCACCGCAATAGCTGCCTCGGCTGCGGCAATGGCCATGATGAACAGGGTGAACAGCCGCCCCAAGGTCGGATCTGGGGCGAGAAAGCGGCTGAAGGCCATGAAATTCAGGGAGGCAGCGGCCAAAATCAGCTCAGCGGAGATAAGCATGCCGATGATGGTACGACGGCACATCATGCCATATACCCCGCCGGCAAAGAGAAAAGCCGCAATGACCAGATAGCTGGTAAGGCAGTTGTAAAGGCCAAGCAGCTGCATGCTTTATGCTCCTGTTTCTTCCTGGTTTCTGCCGCGCTGCGCCAGCACGAGCGCGCCAATAATGGCCATGAGCAGTACGATGGAGATGAGTTCAAAAACCAGTACATGCGGCCCCAGCAGCGCCATACCCAAATCCCTGGTGGTTCCTTGAGCCTGCTGCGGTTGCGCCTGCCAGGGCGTGGCCAGGGCCAGTATTGTGAAACCCGCAAAAAAGAGCATGGCCACGCTCAGGCCAATCGGCCCGGCCAGGGCGCTGAAGTTGCGCCTGGATTTGCTGTCACTACCCGCCTGGGTCACCATCATGATGCCAAAGGCAATGAGGATAGATACCGCACCCACGTAGATGAGCATCTGCATCATGGCGAGAAAGGGGCTGAGCAAAAAGTAGTACAAGCCGGCCACACCCGTGAAACACAGGGCAAGTCCGGCCACTGAGCGCACCAGCCAGCGGGATTGCACGGCAATGACTGCCCCGGCCACAACCATCAAGATGGTCAAAAGAAATATAAGGCCAACCAAACCTTCGGTACTGAGGAGTGCTGGTGCAGCCGTAGTGCAGTTCAGGGCTTGCATTGGTTCTGCTCTTTAAGATTCTGTTCTTTCAGCCGGGCAATAAGATCGAGTTGAAAGGCGCTTCTGTCAAAGGCCACCCGGTTGTACTCGCGCGAAAAGCGCAGGGCATTGAAGTTGCAACTCTCTACGCAGGAGCCGCACAGGCTGCAGGTTGTGAAATCGAGCATATACGAGGTCAGAACCTTGCCCTTGCCGCTGGGGGCCTTTTCGCCGCTTAAGACAATGCAGTGGGAGGGGCAGGCGCGCTGGCACATACCACAGACCACACAGTTGGGCTCGCCGGTTTCCTCGTTGGCAATCAGTTCGATATGGCCGCGAAAACGGGCAGGCAGGGTAGGCGCTTCGTACGGGTATAACTCGGTGACCACGGGCCGGAAAAATTCCCGTCCGGTGATACATAACCCGGTGATCAGGCTCTTCGCGCCAACAAAGATATCGCGCCAGTATCCGCTCATAGTCATCAGAGAAATTTAACCAGACCTGCGGTAATCAGCAGATTGACCAGGGAAAAGGGGATCATCACCTTCCAGCTCAGATTCAACAGGCGGTAGATCTGGGTGCGCGGAAAGGTCCAGCGAATCCAGATGATGGTGAAGATGAGCAGGTAAATTTTCAGTGCAAACCACCACCAGCCAGGAGCCATGCCAAAGGGACAGCCCCAGCCGCCGAGAAAAAGGGTGGCAGTAAGACAGGCACCAACCACAATATTGATGTACTCCGCCATCATGAACAGCCCATAGCCCATGGAGCTGTATTCTGTCATGTATCCGGCTACCAGTTCGCTTTCCGCTTCGGCCAGATCAAAGGGGGCACGGTTTGTTTCAGCAATGGAGCAGATGAAGAATATGATGAAGGAAATCCACATGGTAATGATGTGCCAGCCTTCAAGCTTAAACAGATTCCAGTGGAAGAGATTGCCCTCTTGTGCCAGGGCAATGTCGCGCAGGTTGAGAGAGCCGCTGATAAAGGCAATGGTGATCAGGGTCAGCAGCATGGGGATTTCATAGGCCAGGTTTTGTGATACGGCCCTGGCTGAGGAAATAATGGCGAATTTGTTGCCCGAGGCCCAGCCGCCCAAAAGGATGCAGAGCATGCCAATAGAGGCAAAGGCAAAGATGAGCAGGGCTGAGAGCTCCATCTCCCGGGCCTGGAGGCTGTCACTAAAAGGAATGACTGCAAGCGACACCATGCCAGGCAGCATGGCCAGAATCGGCGCCAGACGGAAAAGCGCTGCATCCACCCCTTCTGGAACCAGCAACTGCTTGGTCATCAATTTAAGACCGTCGGCCAGGGGCTGCAGCAAGCCTGCCCAGCCCACCTCACAGGGGCCTGTACGGCGCTGGATGCGGGCTGCGCCTTTGCGCTCGCACCAGACCAGGTAGGCTGCATTGAGCCCGGCAAAGGCCATCAGCCCTACCAGATAGACGAGCGCACGCACAACCGGGTTTGCCATTATGTCGTTCATTTAACGGTCTATCTCCGGAATGACCAGATCAAGGCTGCCCAGAAAGGCCAGGGCATCGGCAATCATCATGCCCTCGGCCACCTCGCCAAAAAGACTCAAGTTGCAGAAGGTGGGTGAACGCAGTTTCAAACGGTAGAGTTTTGCGCTGCCATCGCAGATTAAACGGTGCCCCAGGGAACCGCGCGCCGTTTCCACGGCTGCATAGCAAGCGCCGGCCTCAGGCTTTAGGTTTCTGGGAGTCTTGGCCATAACCGGGCCATCCGGCAGCTTGTCCAAGGCTTGTTCGATGATGCGCAGGGACTGTTCGATTTCATCCATGCGCACCATGTAGCGAGCCATGGAATCACCTTCCGGATAGACCGGAATATCAAAGTCCAGCTCGGGATAAACTGAGTAAGGCTCATGCCTGCGCACATCAAAATTAATGCCCGAGCCGCGCGCCACCGGCCCGCTTGCGCCATAGCGGCGACACTGCTCCTGGCTGATAAAACCGATATCCTTGATGCGTTTGATGAGGATGATATTACCAGTGACCAGGCTATGGTACATGGTGGGCAGCCGCTTACGCAAACGGTTGATAAAGGCGCGCGTACCGGTGATAAATTCATCATCCACGTCATTGTACACACCGCCAAAACGGAAGTAGCAATAGGTGAGACGCGAGCCTGTAACTCGTTCCAGCAGATCAAGGATTTGTTCACGGTCGTCAAAGGCGTAGAGCAGCGGGGTGAAGCCACCCAAATCCAGGAGAAAAGCGGCCCACCACAGCAGATGGCTGGCAACCCGGTTGAGCTCTACGGTAATGACACGGATATATTCCGCCCGCTCAGGCACCTCGATACCGGCGGCCCGTTCCACCACCAGGCAGTAGCCGTGGTTGAAGGCCAGGGCATGGAGGTAGTCCATACGAGCGGTATAGGGCATGAACTGGGCAAAGGCGCCGTACTCGGCAATTTTTTCGTGCATGCGATGGATATAGCCCAGAACCGGCTCGGCCTTGATGACGTACTCGCCGTCCATGGTCATCTTAATGCGCAGTACGCCGTGGGTGGCCGGGTGCTGTGGTCCCAGGTTGAGCACAAAGGTTTCTTCGTACTGCTGCCGGGCCAGGTTCATGGCGTATAATCCTTACGCAAGGGGTGAAAATCTGCGTCTTCAGGCAGAAGGATCCGGGTCAGATCCGGATGGCCGTCAAATTGAATGCCAAAAAAGTCGAAAACTTCCCGTTCATGCCAGTTGGCGGCAGAAAAAATGGTGCATAAGCTGGGTAGTGTCGCCTTTTCCCTGGGAATACTGCAGCGCAGGACTACCCGGTAATCTGGCACCCCGGTATGGATAAAGTCGTACCACACGTCAAATTCCTGTCTTTCAAGCCAGTCCACACCGGTGATGGCCTCAAGCATAAAGCCCTTGTCATCCAAAAGCCCTGCTGCAATGGGCAATTGCTCTGGCCTGCAAAGTCGTTCCAAATCGGCCCCGCTGCGGGCATGGTCTAAACTGACAGTGGCCGGGCTGGCGGTATTCTCGCCTGCAGCCTCATCATCCAAAGCGCTGAACAAGGCTGTGAGTACTGCCTGCAATTCCTGTCTGCTTCCCATAGTCATAATCAAGCCGGTTCAACCCTGGGCCAGCGGCGTTTGCCGGTAATTTTTTCTTCCAGGGTCATAATCCCTTCCAGAAGCGCCTCGGGCCTGGGTGGGCAACCAGGTATGTAGACATCTACCGGAAAGAGCTGATCCGCACCCTCAACTACGTTATAGTTACAGGGCAGTTTGAAAGGACCGCCGGAAATAGCGCAGTTGCCCATGGCAATTACCCATTTTGGTTCCGGCATCTGGTCGTAGAGGGTTTTGACCGCCAGCTCCAGTTTCTTGTTGATGGTGCCGGCCACGATCATGACATCACTCTGCCGGGGCGATGGCCGGAACACCTCTGCCCCAAAACGGGAGATATCGTAGCGGGATCCGCCGGTGCACATCATCTCAATGGCGCAACAGGCCAAGCCAAAGGTCATGGGCCAGAGGGAGTTGGCCCTGGCCAGGTTGATCAGGCTGTCGAGACTTGCGAACTGGACTAGCGATGCAGGTACGGCTTCCCTGTCCACGTGAACACTCCCTTGCGCCAGGCATAGACTACGGCCAGCGCTAAAATAGCGACGAAAAGAACTATTTCTATAAAGTCCTGATAGGTGAAACTGGGATCGTTGTAGGCGAGCGCTACAGGGAAAAGGAAAAGCACATCCACATCAAAGGCGAGAAAGATGAGCGCATAGAGGTAGTAGACAATGCCAAAGCGGATCCAGGCCTTGCCAATCGGTTCCATGCCGCATTCGATGAGCTGACCGGTTTTCCCTG
>CAZEIT010000019.1:0-14678 GCA_964512515.1 uncultured Desulfobulbus sp. | reverse complement strand
CTGGCAGCGGGCGACAGCCGTCTCTCCTCCACCACCCTGATTTTGGCTGGGGTGATTGTCTCTGCCATCCTTTCCGCGGCTATCGGCTTTTTTAAATTTCTTGCCGATGAAAAGGTGGTCATCATCATTTTCTGGCTCATGGGCAGCCTGGCCGGAGTGAGCTGGGGCCAGTTGCAGATGCTGGCGCCCATTACCATTTTTGGAACGCTTCTGCTCTGCGCCTTTGGCCGTGACCTCAACATCATGACCGCAGGCGACCGCACCGCCGCCTCGCTGGGTGTTTCCACCCAGCGGCTGCGCCTAGTGCTGGTTTGCGTGTGCAGCCTGCTCACTGCCCTGGCTGTTTCGGTTTCGGGCATTATCGGCTTTGTCGGCCTGATTGTGCCTCACCTGCTCCGCCATCTCAGCGGGCCTGACAACCGGGTGCTTTTGCCCTACTGTTTTTTTGCAGGCGCACTGCTTCTGCTGGCAGCTGACACCCTCACCCGGGCAGTGCTGCCCTCCGAAGTGCCGATTGGGGTACTCACCGCGCTTTTGGGCGGCCCCTTTTTCTGCTTCCTGTTCAAAAAAAGGCAGAGGCATGGCGGCACATTCTGAACAGCAGGGGCAACATGCGTCCCCTCTATGGCAACTGAGGGATGTTTCTTTTGCCTATCGTGACAAGCAGGTTTTAAACGCCATCAACTGCGTACTGCGGCCAGGTCGCTGTATCGGCATCCTGGGCCCCAATGGCAGCGGCAAGAGCACCCTGTTGGACCTGCTTGCCGGCTTGCTCAGGCCCCGGAGCGGACAGGTCCTGTTTCAGGGAAAACTACTTGAAGAATATCGCCGCCGCGATCTGGCACGCTCTCTTGGCCTGGTACCACAAAATTTCCGCATCAGTTTTGATTTTTCCGTGCGCGAAGTGGTGGAGATGGGGCTGCATCCGCATCTGAGGCGCTTTGCCCTGCCCAGTGCTGCCGACCAGGCCCAGGTTGAAGCCGTAATGGCGCAAACCGGCATTCTGGCACTGGCAGAACGGCCGGTTACCCGGCTTTCCGGTGGCGAACAGCAGCGGGTCGCGGTGGCGCGCGCCCTGGTGCAGCGGCCGCAGGTGCTGCTTCTGGATGAGGCCACGGCAAGCCTGGATATCCGCCACAGTCTGGCCCTGCTGCACCTTTTGCGGCGGCAGGTGGATGCCGGAATCTTCTCGGTAGTGGCGGTCTTGCACGATCTCAACCTTGCCGCCCGTTTCTGCGATGAACTGATTCTGCTCCACAATAGCGCCTTTCACGCCCAGGGGCCAAGCGCCGAGATTCTGCAACCCCGTATCCTTGCAGAGGTATACGGCATTGAGAGCGACATCCGGTACAATCCCTTTACCCAGTCCCAGCAGGTCAGCCTCAGGCTACCTGTTGCAACTCCCTATAGCAACTAAACCGATGAAACAGCTCTTTTCTCTCTTCTGTACCCTGCTCTTTCTGCTCCTGATCAACCAAAACGTCCTTGCCGCCATAGCAGCCAGTGCAAGCGCCAGCGCACCTGTGACCGCAACCAACAGCCTGGTGGACAGTGACGGCAAAACCATCCAATTCAGCCAGGCCTTCAGCCGCATCATTTCCCTGTACCCAGCCCATACCGCAAATCTTATGCATCTTGGCCTGGAAAAGAACATCGTGGCCGTGGGCAGTGGCGACACCCTGCTGGGCCAACGGCCGCAACTGCGCTTTCAGGACGATCCGGAACGTTTGCTGGCTCTGAAGCCCGACCTGGTGCTCATCCGCCCGATGATCAGCCGTTCCTACCCGAATCTGATTAACATTCTTGAAAAAAACGGGGTGCGCGTGGTTTCGCTGCAACCGGTTTCCCAGGACGAACTCTTTGACTACTGGCTGAGCTTGGGTCGGCTTGGCGGCGCAGAGGTCAAGGCCCAGGAGATGGTCGCCACCTTTAAGACGCGCCTCGCCGAGCTTAAGAATGATCTCCGCAATCTGCCTATAGAAAAACGCAAGCGGGTCTATTTTGAATCCATCCACCGCCAGATGAAGACCTTCAGCCCAGACTCCATGGCCATCTTTGCCCTGGAAACCGCAGGCGGCATCAATGTGGCCGCTGATGCCGAGCAGGTGCGCAATACCAATATCGCTGCCTATGGCAAGGAGCGTATCCTCTCCAAGGCACGCGATATCGATATCTTCCTTGCTCAAAACGGTCGCATGAACCCGGTCAGTGTGGCGGATATCATGCGGGAACCTGGTTTTGAAGTGATCAAGGCAGTGCAGAAGGATCAGGTTTTTCTGGTGGATGAGGCCATGGTGTCTCGCCCCACCATGGATCTGCTCAAGGGTATTGTCTTTATCCGCTCGCTGCTGTACCCAGACTTTGCCCAGGAGGGGCTGGCCTGGCAATGAGTGCGGCACCGGCCCTGCTCATCGCGGGCACCCATTCCGGCTGCGGTAAGACCACCATCACCCTCGGCATCATGGCAGCCTTGAGGCAGCGCGGTCTTCAGGTGCGGCCCTTCAAGTGCGGCCCGGATTTTATCGATCCGAGCCTGCACGAGATGGTCAGCAGCCAGGTTTCCCGCAACCTGGATGTGCGTATGTGCGGCAAGGATTTTGTGCGCGCCTGTTTTACCCGTCACAATCCACCGGGCCCACCAGGCCCGGCTGGCAGGGGCATTGCCGTGGTAGAAGGGGTGATGGGCCTTTTTGACGGGGCTGAGGGCTCAGCCGCGCATCTGGCCAAAACCCTTGGCCTGCCGGTCCTCCTGGTGGTGGATGTGCGCTCAGCCGCCGAAAGCGTGGCCGCGGTAGTCAAGGGCTTTGCCAGCCTTGATCCTGAGCTGAAGCTTGCCGGAGTCATCTGCAACCGCGTGGGTTCGCTCCGTCATGCAGAGCTGATCCGCGCGGCCATCGCCAAGGTGAATGTTCCCCTCATCGGCTTTCTGCCGCGGGAAGCGGCCATCAGCATTCCTTCACGCCACCTGGGCCTGCACATGGGCGAGGAAAACCCGCTTGATCAGGCGGCAATCGCCACCCTGGCCAGCCTGGTGGAAGATCATCTGGACCTGGACCTGCTCCTGCACCTAGCAGCCCAGGCAACGCAGGAAGAAGCCAAGGCCAGTGCGTTCTGGCCAAAAGAGGCAATGCCTAAAAACAAAGCCAGCGCCGCACCGGTACGCATCGGTCTGGCCCGCGACGCGGCTTTCTGTTTCTACTATGCCGATAATCTGGAGATGCTTGCCGCAGCCGGGGCCGAGCTGGTTCCCTTCAGCCCGCTTGCAGATACGGCTTTGCCCCCAAATCTGCAGGGCCTGTACTTGGGCGGCGGCTATCCAGAACTGCACGCTGCCAGGCTTGCGGCCAATGATGCGATGCGTGCAGCCATCAAGGATTTCAGCGCGGCAGGCAAGCCGGTGTATGCGGAATGCGGCGGTTTCATGTATTTATGCCGGAATCTGCGCGATCTGGACGGTCTTGAGCACCACATGTGCGGGGTTTATCCTTTTTACTGCGCAATGAACGCCAAGCTCAGGCGGCTTGGCTACCGGAATCCCCGTCAGCAGCAGGCAAGCTTTTTCGGCCCGGCTGAGATGAGCTTATCCGGCCACGAATTTCACTATTCCAGCTTAACCCCTCTTCCGCTAAATTCGCTCAAGGAACAAGGCGTTCGCTGCGTCTGGCAACTGGACAAGGGCCAGGCAGAGGGCTTTCAGCGCAACAACACCCTGGCAGGCTATATCCACCTGCACTGGGGCCGGACGCCGCAGGCCCCGGCTGCCTTTGTTCGGGCCTGCCAAACCTTTGCCTTTTGAGGAAACCATGGTGCAACTCCAGCATGTCGCTCCCCAGGATATCGAAGCCGAAAGCTTTCGCATCATTGAGGCAGAACTCGGCCCCACTGACGTACCGCCGCGCGAATTTCAGGTGTTGCGCCGCATCATCCACGCCACCGGTGATTTTGCCTTTGCCGACAACATCCGCTTTCATCCCCAGGCCATTGATGCGGGTCTTAAGGCCATCCGCTCGGGCAAAAACATCCTGGTTGATGTAAATATGGCGGCAAGTGGGGTCTCCTCGGGCCTGCTCAGCCCTTATGGAGGTAAAGTGCTCTGCCGGGTGCATGAGCCCGAAACCGCAGAGCTTGCGCGCGAACTCGGCAGCACCCGCTCCGAGGCTGCCATGCTGCGCAGCCAGGATGACAACATTGGCATAGTGGCAGTGGGCAATGCGCCCACGGCCCTGCTCAAGGTGATGGCGCTGATAGATGAGGGCCACTTCAGGCCTGATCTGGTGATCGGAGTGCCGGTTGGCTTTGTCAATGCGGCTGAATCCAAGGAGCTGCTGAGCAGGGCTGACTACCCCTTTATCACCGCCTTGGGCCGCAAGGGCGGCACTCCTGTGGCGGTGGCGGCCCTGAATGCGCTGTTGCGCCTGGTCAAGGAATAAGGTTGCCTGAAGCGTTATGCAGGGCATGTGAACAGCAAAAAACAGAAAAAGACATTGCGCAGCGGCTACACCACCGGGGCCTGCGCAGCAGCGGCGGCCAAGGCTGCGCTACTGCTGCTCTCCGGCCAGGCAGCGCCGCCAGTGGTGGAGATTCCCTTTCCTGATGGTTCCCGCCACCGCTTTGAGTTGTGCCGCTGCCGCAAAAACGGCGCAAGCGTGCTGGCCTCGGTGGTAAAGGATGCGGGCGATGACCCGGATGTCACCAATGGCGCGGAAATCGGGGTGGAACTGCGCTGGCTGGCACAGGATGAGCAGGTTGCAGATATCAGGGGTGCCATCCTCTTTGCACAGGGACACGGCGTTGGCCGCATCACCAAGCCTGGGCTACCGCTTGCCGTGGGTGAGCCAGCCATCAACCCGGTACCCCGCCAGATGATCAAAGCCGCCCTGGATGAAACCGTGGCCCCGCAGGAACGGCAAGCCCTGGAAGTGCTGGTTTTTGTGGAAAATGGAGAAATTCTTGCCGAAAAAACCCTGAACCAGCGGCTAGGCATCATTGGCGGGCTCTCCATCCTGGGCACCACCGGTATAGTGCGACCTATTTCTGCCAAGGCCTGGACAGATACCATCGAGGCATCCATGGCAGTAGCCAGGGCAGCAGGCTTGAGCGAGGTCGTGCTTTCCACCGGCCGCACTTCGGAGGCGGCGGTGCAGCAGCAGTTACACCTGCCTGACGAGGCCTTGGTGATGATGGGCGATTACCTCCGCTACGCCTTGGAGGCAACCCAGCGGCACGGTTTTACCACCATTCACCTGGCGGCGATGTGGGCCAAGCTGATCAAAGCGGCCCTGGGCGTACCCCAGACCCATGTACGCAACGGGGCCCTGGATGTGCGCGACGCAGCCAGCCTGCTGGCTGGCCTTGGTCTGCCTGCAGAGCAACTCCCGGTCATGCAGCAGGCCAATACCGCACGCCACATCTATGACCTGCTCCTTGAGCTGCGACGTCATGAGCTGATCCTGGCGGTGGCAAAAAAGGCACAGGCACAGGCACAGGCATGGTCTGGTCTGGCAGTGCACGTTTACCTGGTGGACGCAGAACAAAGGGTGGTCTTGCATGTCCCACATTGAGCTGATCGGCATCAGCGGTGAAAGCCTGGGCACTGATCAGCGCGCGCTGATCGCTGGCTGCGTGCTGGTGGCCCATTCCCGCAGGCAGGAGCCGCTGCTGCAGGGGATTGCGGTCGAGCGCGTGGCCATCACCCCGCTTGCCGGGCTCTATACCGCCATTGCAAGCGCCCTTGCCAAGGGTAAGGTGGCAGTGCTGGCCAGCGGCGACCCGCTTTTTTTCGGCATTGGCCGCAACCTGCTCAATCGTTTTGGCCCGGAGCAGGTGCGGGTGCATCCGGCGCTCTCTGCCGTGCAACTGGCTTGCAGCCGCTTCAAAATACCCTGGGACGATCTGGCCCTCATCAGTCTGCATGGCCGCAAGGAGCAAAATCCGGCAGCCCGGATTCTGCATCACCAAAGGGCACTTTGCTTCACTGATCAGCACCACAGCCCAGACAGCCTTGCGCGCAATCTGATAGAAACCCTGGAGCAGACTGGCGACCACGAGCGTCTTCTGGGAATGCGCCTGCGGGTGGCGGAGAACCTTGGTTTGAATGATGAACGCCTGACTGCTGGCAGTCTGGCAGAGATAGCCAGGGTCAGATTCAGCCCGCTCAACATGGTGCTCTTTGAGCAGGCCCAGGCACCCGCCGCCGCATTGCAGCTTGCTTCGTTGCCGGTTTTTGGTCTCAGGGAAGCAGAAATCCGCCACTCACGTGGCCTTATCACCAAGGATGAGGTGCGCGCGGCCAGCCTGCACAAGCTGCGCCTGCCTGCCGCCGGCGTCCTGTGGGATATCGGCGGCGGCTCGGGCAGTGTTTCTCTTGAGGCAGCAAGAATGAATCCTGAACTCGCCATCTACACGGTCGAAAAAAAGCAGGAAGAGCAGGATAATATTTGCCATAACATCAGAACCTATGCTGCCTATTCTATCCGCCTAGTCAGGGGTGAAGCGCCAGAGGCCTTGGTGCAACTGCCCGATCCAGACCGGGTGTTCATCGGCGGCAGCGGCAAACGGCTTGAAGAGATCCTGCAGGCCGCCACAAGCCGCCTGCGGCCAGATGGCCGCATCGTGGTCAATGCCGTTTTGGCAGCCACTAGAGACAGCGCCTGCAGCATCCTGACTGAGCTGGGTTTTACCGTAGAATGCAGCACCATCACCGTAGTGCGGCATCAGCCCCAGACGCTGCCAGATGTGCCAGAAAGCGCAGCACAGCCCTACAACCCCATCACCATTGTCACAGGGAGCCCATGAGCACATATACAAACGCCGTGCCCCCAGGCCGGTTGTACCTGGTCGGAGTCGGGCCGGGTGATCCGGAACTGATGACTGTCAAGGCAGTGCGCACCCTTGAGCAGTGCCCGGTCTGGGCAGTACCCACAGCCCGGGATGGCGGCAAGGGCGAAAGCAGCGCGCTCACCATTGCTCTTGGCATGGTGCAGGCAAAAGACCGGGAAATTGTACGCCTCTTTTTCCCGATGAAACGCGTCTTTCTGGAGAGCCAGGCCGATCCGACCCTTGTGCGCGCCTGGAAGGAAGCGGCAGAAACCGTGCTCTCCCGGCTGGATCAGGGTCTGGATGTGGCCTTCCCCACCCTGGGCGATCCGGGCGTCTACTCCACTGCCTTTTACCTGCTCGAAGTTATTCAGCAAGAACGGCCAGATACCCACATCAGCATTGTGCCGGGCATTACTGCCATGTCGGCCTGTTCAGCAGGCCAGGCCAGGCCCCTTGCCCTGGGCAATGATGTCTTGGCGGTGGTGCCCGCCGCCTTTGAGGACAAACGCCTGCGCCCCATCCTGGCGGAGCTTGATGCCGTGGTGCTGATGAAGGTGCATAAGCGGCTGGATAGCCTGATTGCCCTTCTGGAGGAGCTCGGCCTGGTTGAGCAGACGGTGCTGATTGAATGCGCGGGCCTACCCGAGGAGCGGGTCTATACCGATATCCGCGCTGCCAGTGGTCGCAAACTGCACTACTTCTCCACCATGCTCATCCGCAAAAAAAACGTGCAGGTACGGCCATGAATCAGACCGCAAACTCCCCACCAGCCACCATCCACTTTGTGGGCGCAGGCCCAGGCGACCCGGAACTGCTTACCCTCAAGGGCCGCCGCCTGCTGGATAGTGCAGATATGGTGGTCTATGCGGGCAGTCTGGTCAACCCGGCGTTGCTGGACGGCATCCGCGCAGAATGTCATGATAGTGCTGGCCTTGATCTGGCGGCCATCATGGGGCTGATGATCCCGGCCAGCCGGGCAGGCAAGCTGGTAGTGCGCCTACACACCGGCGACCCGGCCATGTATGGCGCTATTCGCGAGCAGATGCAGTGGTTGGACCGGGAAGCGATTCCTTACACCGTGGTGCCTGGGGTCAGCTCCGCCTTTGCCGCTGCAGCTGCCCTGCGCCGGGAGTTGACCGTGCCCGAGCAAACCCAGACTGTCATCCTCACCCGCCAGGCAGGCCGCACCCCGGTGCCGGAAGCTGAGGCCCTGCCCAAACTGGCCGCCATCGGCGCCAGCATGTGCATTTTTTTAAGTGTGGGCATGATGGAGCAGGTGGTGGCGGATCTGCTGGCTGGCGGTTATGCGGCAACAACTCCGGTCGCCGTGGTGGAAAAGGCCAGTTGGCCGGATGAGCGCATCGTGCGCGGCGCCTTGCAGGACATTGCCGCCCTGGTAGCTGGGGCCGGTATACGCAAGACCGCCATGATCCTGGTGGGCCCAGCGCTGGATGACTCCAGCCAGGCCGCCTCCCGGCTCTATGCCGAAGATTTTTCCCATGGCTGCCGCTGAGTTTCAGAACATGGCAGTACGGCCCGTAAAAATCGCCATTCTCGCCCTGAGCGCAGGCGCGCTCAAACTGGGCGCGCAACTGGCCAAAGCCATTCCGGCTGATTTCTATCCCTGCAAAGGAGAGCTCAGGCAACGTTTTACCGCCCTCTGGCACAGCCATGATGCGCTCATCTGCATTATGGCCAGCGGCATTGTGGTGCGGCATCTGGCCCCGCTGGTGCAGGACAAGCTGCGCGACCCTGCAGTACTGGTGGTGGATGAACGCGGCCGGTTTGTCATCTCCCTGCTCTCCGGTCACATGGGCGGCGCCAACAGCCTGGCCAAAGAAGTGGCTGCCCTTACCGGAGGTGAGGCCGTGATCACCACTGCCTCTGATGTGCTGGGCCTGACCGCGCTTGATCTCTGGTGCGAGGCCCTGGGCCTGAAGGTGGCGGATAAGAAAGACTTCACCATGACCATGGCCCGTCTGGTGGACCAGGGCTGTATCCAACTGTGGAGCGAGTTGGCCAAGCCGCCTCTGCCGCCCGACATCCGCCCGGCAGCCAGCCCTGAAGAGGCGGATATCCTCATCAGCTATGCGCTTTTCCCGCAGCAGCAAAAAAATGCGCAGACCAGGGCTGCCCTGCTCCACCCGCAGGTGCTCTGCCTTGGCATTGGCTGCAACCGCGGTACAAGCAAGGAGGATATCGCCGAGGCAGTCAACCGTACCTTGGCCCAGCACAATTTAGCGCCTCAGGCAGTGGCCCGGCTGGCCAGCATTGATCTGAAAGCGGATGAAACGGGCCTGCTCGCCTTTGCCTCGGGAGCACAACTGCCCCTTGATTTTTTCAGCAAAGACGAGCTCAATCAGGTGGAAGCAGTGCAGTATTCTGCGGCGGTATTCCGCGCCACCGGAGCCCAGGGTGTGGCCGAACCGGCCGCCCTGCTCACAGCCGGGCCTGGAGCCCGTCTTCTGGTACCCAAGGTGAAATATCCGGATGTGACCGTTGCCGTGGCCTGTATGGCCTGGCCCTATCCTGTCTCGCTATAAACAAAAAAACAAAAACGCGTAATGACAGCACAAGACATACAGAAAAACACGGCCACCGGTATAGTGCGGGTGGTCGGCATTGGACCGGGTGCACTGGATTTGCTCGCGCCCAGAGCACTCTCTGCCCTGCAGCAGGCAGAGGTGATTATAGGCTACCGCACCTATCTGGAACTGGTGGAGAGTTGCTTCAACCCCAAGGCAGAGGTAGTGTCATCGGCCATGATGCAGGAGATCGACCGCTGCCGCAAGGCCCTGGAGCTGGCGCAAAGTGGGCATGATGTTGCCCTGGTCTGCGGCGGCGACCCCGGCATCTACGCCATGGCCGGTCTGGTCTTTGAACTGGCGAAAAACCAGAACAATACCTGTGCCATTGAAATTATTCCAGGCATTGCCGCGCTCAACGCCTGTGCGGCTGTTCTGGGCGCACCGCTCATGCATGATTTTGCCGCCATCAGCCTGTCGGATCTGCTTACGCCCTGGGAGCTGATCGAAAAACGGCTGGAGGCAGCAGCGGCTGCAGACTTTGTTGCCGTGCTCTACAACCCGAAATCAAAAAAACGCACCCGCCAGATTGAGCGCGCCCAGGAAATTTTTCTGGCGCACCGGGCTAGTGCCACACCGGTGGGCATTGTCCATGCCGCGAGCCGTGAGGATGAAAGCGTGCAGCTCTGCACCCTGGCAGACATGCTCAGTGCCGAGATCGGCATGCAGAGCACGGTCACCATTGGCAACTCACAGACCTTTATCTGGCAAAAGCGGATGATTACCCCCAGGGGTTATGCAGGCAAATACGAATTATAGGCAGTGCGAGCGCTGGGCAGGCACCGGCTTGGCAACAGTGCCGCAAGCAAACAGGCGTGATACTGGCGCAGCCTGGCCAAGTGCAGTCTTGATGCTTATTTATATCTCATCATCTACAACAAACCCTGGCCCGTGTCAGGGAATGCGGCATCATCTTTACCCACAATCACTGTCAGGTAATTTTTCTCGACGCCATACTGAATTTAAGCTAAAATTTTCCCCATCATTCATCATTGATACCAGACTCTTTTCAAGGCAGGAATATTATGCGAGAAATGACGCATGCTAAAAGGAAACTTTCATACGAAAAAACAATTGAACTTCTCAAAGAAGGAGAACATGGCATATTGGCATTGAATGGCGATGATGGTTACCCTTATGCAGTACCAATAACGTATAGTTATTTTGATGAATGCATTTATTTCCATTCAGCAAGCCATGGTTATAAGATCGACATATTGAAAAAAAATCCTAAAGCTTCTTTTAGCGTCATCCTTAACGTTGAGGTTCTTCCAAGTAAATTTAGCGCAAAATTTGAAAGCATTATAGCAACTGGGGATATTTATTTTGTCGAGGATAAAGAGGAAAAGAATAAAATACTGATCGACCTAATTGATCGCTACTCTCCTGAATATAAAGAAATGGGTATGAAGTTTGTTAACGGCCCTTTCGGCGAAAAAACGGCTGTATTTAAAATGAAAATCAAAGAAATTACTGGAAAAGGGAAATACAGTTAATCACGTCTTTAACTATTCACTCAACTAGTCGCGTAGTTCCACTGTGGAAGGGGCGGCTTAGTTATAGCTGCTTGCGCCAGATTGCAGCAGGCTAACACACTGTCATGACCAGCGCCCTTGCCCCACCTGCTGCCAAGCTCATTGTGCAGCGTCAGTTTTACACCTTTGCCGAGCCGCCCAACCCGATGCCGCTTGACAGCGGCGCAAGCTTGGGCCCCATTACTCTGGCCTACGAAACCCTGGGCACACTCAACAGCGAGCGCAGCAATGCGGTGCTCATTCTGCACGCCTTTTCCGGCGATTCGCACGTGGCTGGCTATCTCAGTGAAAGCGACACCCGCCCTGGCTGGTGGGACAGCATGGTTGGGCCGGGCAAGGCTATTGACACTCATATTTATTTTGTCATCTGCATCAATATCCTGGGCAGTTGTGCTGGCTCCACCGGGCCTGCCTCCATCAACCCGGCAACCGGCGACTACTATGCCCTCAGCTTTCCCATGGTCACCATTGGCGACATGGTGCGGGCGCAGAAGCACTTGATCGATCACCTCGGCATCAAGAAACTGATGGCACTTATCGGCGGCTCGGTGGGCGGCATGCAGGTCTTACAGTGGTGCGTGGCCTATCCGGAAATGGTGCGCGCCGCCATCCCGCTGGCCACTACCGGCCGCCACTCGCCCCAGGCCATTGCCTTCAACGAGGTGGCGCGCCAGGCCATCATGGCCGACCCGGCATGGAACATGGGCGACTACTACAACGGTCCCGGCCCCACCCATGGCCTTGCGGTGGCGCGCATGATCGGCCATGTCACCTACCTTTCCGATGAATCCATGCGGGAGAAATTCGGCAGACGGCTACACCGCAGCAGCCTGTCCTTCAACTTCAGCGGTGATTTTGAGGTGGAGAGCTACCTGCATCACCAGGGCAAAAAATTTGTCGACCGCTTTGACGCCAACTCCCTGCTCTACATCACCAAGGCGGCAGATTACTTTGACCTGGTGCGCGAAAGCGGCAACCTGCTCATCAACCCGGCCCTGGCCGAGGTATCTTTTCTGGTGATCTCCTTCAGTTCGGACTGGCTCTACCCCACTTATCAATCCAGGGACATTGTTTCGGCCTTGAAAAAAAACGGCAGCGATGTCAGTTTTTGCGAAATCGAGGCCCAATGGGGCCATGACGCCTTCCTGTTACCGAACGAACGCCTCCACGGGCTGATCAGCGGTTTTCTTGAGCGCATCCACCATGAACACTGTTTATGATGTAGAGGCTGGCTCCCTGCGTTATGATTTGCAGGTAATCGCCTCCTGGATCGAGCCAGGCGCGCGGGTTTTGGACCTGGGCTGCGGTAATGGCGATTTGCTTGCCCATCTGAAAGCTCACAAGCAGGTGCATGCCACCGGCATCGAGCTGGCAGAGGAGCGAGTAACCCATTGCATCCAGCGCGGGCTGACCGTGCTCCAGGGCGATTTCTGCGAGGAGATCATCGATTACCCCGACAACTGCTTTGACGTTGTCATCCTCAGCCATACCCTGCAGCAGATCCGCAAGCCCAAGGAACTGCTCCTCGACATGCTGCGCATTGGCCGCCGGGTGATTGTCAGCTTTCCCAACTACGCCCACTGGCACGTGCGCCTGCAGGTGCTCTTCACCGGCCTTGCTCCAGTGACCGACCAGTTGCCCTACGACTGGTACGACACTCCCAATATCCGCATCATCAGCATCAAGGATTTTCAGCATTTCATGCAGCAGTTCGGCATGCAGGCGGTGCGAGAGTTGGCCATCAACACCCACCACCACGAAACCAGGGGCAATCAGGTACGGTATCTGAAAAATCTGCGCGCCACCTACGGCATCATTATGCTGGAAATGGCGCAGCACACTGCAAGAAGGAGATAGACAAGCATGGGTTCAAAAGAATTGCTGGCCGGAACCTGCAACATTGACAACAACATCATCAGCCGCCTGGAAAACCCCATTCCCAAGACCGTGAATGCACTCAGCCAAGGTTTCAAAAGTGGTAAGTGGGCCAGCCACATTGAGCCAGTACCCATTCCGCTCAAACATGAGGTTATTGGGCTGGTAGACCAGGCGCAACGCATCCTTTTTCCCGGCTTTTTCTCCGAGGCTGTTTTGCGGCCGGAAAATCTGGAATATTACCTGGGCCAGCAGGTGAGTCAGTTTTACGAAAGCCTGGCCACTCAGATCAGCTCCGCCATCCGCCACGACTGTTTCCGTCACGACCAGTCCTGCACACTTTGCGGTGAGCGCAGCTACCAGATTGCCTCTTCTGTGGTGGAAGCCCTGCCGGAAATCCGCAACCTTTTGGAAACTGACATCGAGGCCACCCTTATCGGTGATCCTGCGGCAGCAAACTCGGATGAGGTCATCTTCAGCTATCCGGGCCTGTATGCCACCTATATCTACCGGGTGGCGCATCTGCTCTCTGAACTGGAGGTGCCGCTTCTACCCCGCATCATGAGTGAGCACGCCTATCACCGCACTGCCATCGACATCAACCCAGAGGCAAAGATCGGCTCCCACTTCTTCATCGATCATGGCGCGGGCGTGGTGATCGGCGCAACCACCAACATCGGCGACCGGGTGCGCATCTACCAGGGCGTGACCCTGGGCGCGCTCTCTCTACCCAGGGATGCGGGCGAAAAACTGCGTAACACCAAACGCCACCCCACCATTGAGGACGATGTTATCATCTACGCCAACGCCACCATCCTGGGTGGCGAAACCGTGGTGGGCGCGCGTTCAGTCATTGGCGGCAACGTCTGGCTGATCAAGAGTGTGCCACCCGATACCCAGGTGCTTCTGGAGCGACACAAACTGGTTTACTTTGCCACAGAACAAAAGGAGTCGGCATAATGAGAGGCAATGCAAGTATTGAGATAAGCGCAGCCACCGGCGAAACCCCGCTCATTGGCCTGAAACGGCTTGGGCGGGATGTGGGTCTGCACATCCTGGTAAAGCTGGAATCAATGAACCCGCTGGGCAGCGTTAAAGACCGCATTGCCGTAGCCATGATCAATGCCGCTGAACAGGCCGGTATACTCAAGCCGGGCATGGGCGTGATCGAACCCACCAGCGGCAACACCGGCATTGGCCTGGCCTTTGTCTGCGCCAGCCGGGGCTACAAGCTTACCCTGACCATGCCAGAGAGTATGAGCCTTGAGCGGCGCAAACTTTTGGCCCATCTGGGCGCGGAACTGATCCTGACGCCGGCCGCAGAAGGCATGCGTGGGGCCGTGGCCAAGGCTGAAGCCCTGCAGCGGGAGCGACCCGGCTTCTGGATTCCCAACCAGTTCGCGAATCCGGCCAACCCGGCTATCCACCGTGCCACTACTGGCCCTGAAATATGGCGGCAGTGTGCCGGCAAACTCCATGCCCTGGTGGCCGGTGTGGGCACCGGTGGCACCATTACCGGCGCAGGCGGCTATCTCAAGGAGATGGACAAGAACATCCGGGTAGTGGCGGTGGAGCCCAGCGCCTCGCCAGTGCTTTCCGGCGGCCAGCCCGGTCCGCATGCCATTCAGGGTATTGGCGCAGGCTTTGTACCTGAGGTGCTGGACAGAAGCATTCTGGATGCCATCATCCAGATCAGCAATGAAGAGGCCCTGGAAACAGCCCGCAGGCTGGCCAAAGAGGAGGGCATCCTCTGTGGCATTTCCGGCGGCGCGGCCCTGGCAGCGGCGCTCAAACTGGGAGACCCTGCTTCTGCGGCAGCAACAGAACAGGTGGTGGTCGTGGTCCTGCCAGACAGCGGCGAGAG
>CAZEIT010000018.1:6367-14798 GCA_964512515.1 uncultured Desulfobulbus sp. | reverse complement strand
ATGCCATCATATTTCTTTACCTCGGAGTCGGTTTCGGAAGGTCATCCTGACAAGGTTGCCGACCAGATTTCCGATGCCATCCTCGACGCCATCCTCAGCCAGGACAAATATGCCCGCGTGGCCTGCGAAAGCCTGGTCACCACCGGCATGGCCATTATTGCAGGCGAAATCACCACCAGCGCCTGGGTGGATATGCCCCAGATCGTGCGTGAAACCATTCGCGACATTGGCTACAACTCCTCGGACATGGGTTTTGACTGGCGCTCCTGCGCTGTCCTGACCAGCATTGACAAGCAGTCCAGCGACATAGCCCAGGGTGTGGACGAAGGCAGCGGCCTGGATCTTGACCAAGGTGCTGGTGACCAGGGGCTGATGTTTGGCTACGCCTGCGATGAAACCAAGGTACTCATGCCCATGACCCTCACCTTGGCCCATGCCTTGGTCAAACGACAGGCAGAAGTGCGCAAGGCGGGCGGGCTGAGCTGGTTGCGGCCAGATGCCAAGAGCCAGGTAACTATTGAGTATGAAGACAACCAGCCCAAGCGCATTGAGGCGGTGGTGCTCTCCACCCAACATGCTCCGGATGTGACCTATGAAACCCTGAAGGAAGGGGTGATGGAGGAAATCATCAAGCCCATCCTGCCTGCCGCAATGCTCGATGCCAACACCAAATATTTCATCAACCCAACTGGACGTTTCGTCATCGGCGGGCCGGTCGGCGACTGCGGCATTACTGGCCGCAAGATCATTGTCGATTCTTACGGCGGCCGCGGCTCGCATGGCGGCGGCGCTTTTTCCGGCAAAGACCCCTCCAAGGTGGATCGCTCCTCCTCCTACATGGGCCGCTATGTGGCAAAAAACATCGTGGCTGCCGGACTTGCCAGCGAAGTAGAGGTGCAGATAGCCTATGCCATCGGCATTTCCAAGCCGGTCTCCATCACTGTGAAGACCTTTGGCACTGGCAAGATTGCTGAAGATCGCCTGGTACAGGTCGTAGGCCAGGTCTTTGATCTGCGCCCCAAGGCCATCATCCAGCAGCTCGACCTGCTGCGGCCAATTTACAAAAAGACCGCTGCCTATGGTCATTTTGGCCGGGAATTGCCAGAATTTACCTGGGAGCGCACCGATAAGGCCGAGGCGCTGAAGAGCGCTGCCGGCCTGTAATTCCAATTCCATCTCAACGCCTTCTCTGTGTCGGCTTCCGGAAATGCTCCTGAGAGTACAACAACATACACCTGCGTCGCATTCCTGCTTGCCTCATTGAGAAATTGCTTTGATCTGCAATAAGAATACGCACAACCCTTATAAGGAAACAAACATGACTGATTATAAAATAGCAGATATCAAACTGGCTGAATGGGGCCGCAAGGAAGTGGCCATTGCCGAAACCGAGATGCCTGGCCTGATGGCGCTCAGGCAGGAATTTGGCCCGGAAAAGCCTCTTAAGGGCGCACGCATCGCTGGTTGCCTGCACATGACCATCCAGACAGCGGTGCTCATGGAAACCCTGGTGCACTTGGGCGCTGAGTTGCGCTGGTCGTCCTGTAATATCTTTTCCACCCAGGATCATGCCGCAGCCGCCATGGTGGCCGCAGGCATCCCCACCTTTGCCTGGAAAGGGGAAACCGAGGAGGAATTCTGGTGGTGTATTGAGCAGACCATTTTCGGGCCAGACAATTGGCGACCGAACATGCTTCTTGATGATGGCGGCGATCTCACCTTGGTTATGCACCAAAAGTATCCGGAACTGATGCGCGGGGTGCGTGGGGTTTCCGAGGAAACCACCACCGGCGTGCATCGCCTCTACGAGATGAGCCGCAAAGAGGCGCTCCTTTGTCCGGCCTTCAATGTGAACGACTCGGTCACCAAATCCAAGTTCGACAACCTCTACGGCTGTCGCGAGTCCCTCATTGACGGCATCAAACGGGCAACCGACGTGATGATCGCCGGTAAAATCGCGGTGGTGGCCGGTTATGGCGATGTGGGCAAGGGCTGTGCCCAGGCACTGCGCGGCATGGGCGCCACGGTTCTGGTCACCGAGATCGACCCCATCTGCGCCCTGCAGGCAGCCATGGAAGGCTACCGGGTGGTAACCATGGAGGAGGCCGCGCCCATCGGCAACATCTTCGTCACCTGCACCGGCAACCTCAGGGTCATTACCAGGGCCCACATGGAGGCCATGCCCGATGAGGCCATTGTCTGCAACATCGGCCACTTTGATTCAGAAATCGACATTGCCGGTATCCGCGATCTGCCTTGGGACAACATCAAGCCCCAGGTGGATCATGTTCTCTTTCCGGATGGCAAGCGTTTGATCGTGCTGGCCGAGGGCCGCCTGGTCAACTTAGGTTGTGCCACCGGCCACGCCAGCTTTGTCATGAGCAACTCCTTCACCAACCAGGTGCTGGCACAGATTGAGTTGTGGCGCAATTCCGCCCATTACGACAACAAGGTGTATGTACTGCCCAAGTTGCTGGATGAAAAAGTCGCCCGCCTGCATCTTGATAAAATTGGCGTCAAGCTCATGGCTCTGAGCCAGGAACAGGCTGATTATATTGGTGTGGCCATTGAAGGCCCATACAAACCCGAGCATTACCGGTATTAAGCATTAGAATTCCGGTGACCGGCGCATCCATGCCGCCTCTTGATGTCAGTCTGGCGTTTTTTGCTGCCTCTATTGTTTTGGCCCTGGCTCCAGGGCCAGACAATATTTTTGTACTTACCCAATCTGCACTCTACGGCTGGAAGCAGGGTTTAGGCGTAACCACTGGCCTCTGCACCGGTCTTTTGGTGCACACTGCGCTCGTTGCCTGCGGGGTGGCGGCCATCATCCTCGCCTCTCCCCTGCTTTTCACCGCATTAAAAACTATTGGCGCCTTGTACCTGCTCTGGCTTGCCTGGGGCGCGATACGCGCCGCGCCGCAAACAGCGCGGGCAGAAGGCGTGTCGCCTAGCCTTGGCCTGACCCAGTTATACGGGCGCGGCATTATCATGAACATCACCAATCCCAAGGTGTCCATCTTTTTCCTCGCCTTTCTGCCGCAATTCACCCGGCCAGGCCATGGCCCGCTCATTGGGCAGATTCTCTGGCTGGGCCTGCTCTTCATCTTGGCTACCATCCTTATCTTCGGCGGCATCGCCATCCTTGCAGGCAATTTGGGGGCCAAACTGCAGCAGTCCCAAGGCATGCAGCGCTGGCTCAACCGGGCGGCGGCCGCCATCTTCGCAGGGCTGGCCCTGCACCTGCTGCTCTCCCAGGTCGGAAGCTGATTCCATTTCCATATCAAAAACCTGGAAATTGGAATACTGGATCAAGAGCGGGACGCAAAGGCGTAGCATAGAAACCTTTGCCATGCTGCAAAAGCAGCCGCTAAGGTCAGGCAATACCGCTTAGGCTGTTTTCTGGAGCTGAAATCAGGAGATACAAATAGTGCCAGCCGGGCCATCCTGCACCTGGCCGATAATTTGAACAGGCAGGCCATAGCCAAGCTCGTTTAAGCCCGCGATCAGGGCATCTGCCGCCTTCTTGCTCAGGGCTAAAAGCAGGCCACCCGAGGTTTGCGGATCAAAGCCAAGCATTTCCTCCACTGCATCCGTGGCCAGAGAAGACCGGACAAAACGACGATAATGCTTCTGGTTGCGGTAGGCGCCCGCAGGGATCATACCCATGGCTGCCATATCCAGCGCCTCGGGCAGAAGCGGCAGGCTCTTGGCCGAAATATGCAGGCTGACGCCGGATGCAGCGGCCAGTTCATGGCCATGGCCGAAGAGACCAAAGCCGGTAATGTCGGTGCAGGCATGCACTTCCCGGCGCAGGGCAGTGAAACGTTGCTGCGCTAACACGTTCAACGGGGCCTGATTCAAAGTCGCCATGGCTGTAATCATGGCTTCTTCGGCATTATGCGGCAGCAAACCGCCCTTCAGGGCCGTAGCCAGGATGCCGCAGCCCAGGGGTTTGGTCAGGAGCAAGACATCTCCGGCTTGTGCGCCTGCGTTGGTGAGCAGATGTTGCGGCGCAACCGTTCCAGTCACGCTAAGCCCATATTTCAGTTCCTGATCTTCCACCGAATGGCCACCCACCAAAAGCGCGCCCGCCTCCTTGATCTTGTCGAGCCCACCCTCCAGCACCCGGCGAAATACAGAGGCGTCCATTCGCTCTGCCGGGCAGCATAAAAGGTTCATGCACAGAAGCGGCTGCCCGCCCATGGCATAGACATCAGAGAGGGCATTGGCTGCCGCAATCTGGCCAAAGGCAAAGGGATCATCCACCATGGGGGTAAAAAAATCCACGGTCTGGATGAGCGCGGTCGTCTCGTTCAGCAGGTACACGCCCGCGTCATCGCTGGTTGAGCTGCCAACCAGCAAGCGTGGGTCATCGGGCAATTCGAGCCCGCAGAGTAAGCGGTCCAGGTCCCCTGGGCCGAGCTTGGCGGCTCAGCCTGCGGCTTTAACTGTGCGGGTCAGCTGGATCTTTGTGTGACTCATGCGCTTTACCGGAAGAAAGACTTGAAAAAAAGAGCGTGATCTGTTTCATAATGCTTTTTGACTCACGCTGCAACGTGAACCAAGAAATACTGGTATGAACCACAAGGCACAAGGAAAGCGGTTCTTTGTGCCTTTCCTGTTTGCAGAGCTGGAGCAAGCTCTGGCCCATGCTGGCTTCTGATATGCGTGCGGATATGTCTAACGAAGAACAGTGGAAACCACGCCACGAATGCGGTATTTGCGGCGTATTCGGGCATGAAGATGCCGCCAAGCTGGTGTATTTCGGTTTGTATGCCCTGCAGCACCGAGGGCAGGAAAGCGCCGGCATCGCAGCCGGAGACGGCGAGCGTATTGTTCTACACAAGGATATGGGCCTGGTGCCTGATGTGTTCAGCGAGAGAACCCTGGCCAAGCTCACCGGCCATGTGGCAAGCGGCCATGTGCGTTATTCCACCACCGGGGCCTCCAGTTCAGTCAATGTGCAGCCCTTCATGATCCGGCATCGGGGCCTGTCCATGACCATTGCCCACAACGGTAACCTGGTCAACTCCATTGCCCTGCACGCGCTTTTGGAGGATGAAGGCGCCATCTTCCAAACCACCATGGACAGCGAGATCGTGCTGCACCTGCTGGTGCGGCAACTGGGCAGGCACGAGTTGGCAGAGGCTATTGCCAAGACCTTTTGCTGCATCAAGGGTGCCTACTCGCTTCTGCTCATGACCAAAGACTGCCTGATCGCCGTGCGCGACCCCAACGGTTTCAGGCCGCTCTGCCTGGGTATGCTGGAAAACGGGGCCTATGTGGTTGCCTCTGAGACCTGCGCCCTTGATTTGATCGAGGCCCAGTATCTGCGCGATATTGAGCCGGGCGAGGTGCTGCTTATCAACAAGGATGGTTTGCAGTCCATGCATCCCTGGCCTTCTGTGCGCAAAAGTTTCTGTATTTTCGAACACGTTTACTTTGCCCGACCCGACAGTGATGTCTTTGGTTTCAATGTCTATGCCGCCCGCAAACGCATGGGCGCAATCATGGCCAGGGAGACCGATATCAAGGCGGATTTTGTCATGCCTTTCCCGGATTCGGGTAACTATGCCGCTCTGGGCTATGCTCAGGCATCCGGTATTCCCCTGGAAATCGGCATGATCCGCAACCACTACGTGGGCCGTACCTTTATCCAGCCCAGCCAGTCCATGCGGGACTTTTCGGTGCGGGTGAAACTGAACCCGGTACGCGACCTGCTCAAAGGCAAGCGGGTGATCATAGTTGAGGATTCAATCGTTCGCGGCACCACTGGCCGCAGCCGGGTGCAGTCGCTACGCCAGGCAGGGGCGGCCGAGGTGCACATGCTGGTCAGTTGCCCACCCACCTGTCATGCCTGCTATTATGGTATTGATTTTCCGACCACTAGCCAGTTGATTGCGGCTAACAACACCATCGAAGGTATCCGCGAATACCTTGGCCTGGACTCGCTGCACTACCTGAGCCTGGAGGGTCTGGTGGAAGCGACCGGCCTTCCTAAAGAGCAGTTTTGCCTGGCCTGCTTCAACGGAGAATATCCCATCCAGCCGGATGCCTCCTTTACTAAGGACTCCCTTGCCAGTTGCTGCTTTTAAGCTTTAAACAGCGAAACATGGACAGGAAAAGCAGACCATGACAGGGATCATTGTTCTGTGGCTCCTGTGGTGCCTGCTCCACAGTGCGCTTATTGCCCGAACAGTAACCGGCCGTATTGACCGCTTGCCCCCGCCCTGGCCAGGCGCATACAAGCTTGCCTACAACGCTTTTTCTCTGGTCACTTTGCTGCCCCTTGCCTGGATAAGCCATAGCTCTTCCCAAAAGCCAATCGTATTGCCGCTGTGGTTTACCCTCCTGCAGGCGCTCTTGCTTGTCTACGCCCTTTTGCTCTTTGCTGGGGGGGCTCGTCAGTACAGCTTGGCCGACTTTTCCGGCTGGAGCTAGTGGCAGCGCTACCGGCGAGGGGAAGCCTCGATAAACCCAGAGCCTCTGCATACAGGCGGCATCCTCCGCCATATCCGCCACCCCTGGTATGCCGCGGCCCTTGCCCTGCTCTGGGCCTTTCCCCTTACCGACCTGAATCTGGTTATCCGCCTTATCCTCAGCATATACATAGTTGTCGGTACCTGGCTTGAAGAGAGAAAACTTGCCATCACCTATGGAGAGCGCTACCGTGCATACGCTAGGGCAACTCCCCGTTTCATTCCCTGGAAGCTTTTCAAGCGCAACTAAAGCCATCTGTTCAGGATCCGGGTGGGGTTGCTTTTGACCTCTGTCATTCGCCTCTGTCATTCTCTGCCGTGATTCATGGATACCAGCCAGGCTCCCTTTTTCTTTGTCCTCAATGCTGCCGCAGGCTCCCAGCACGCGGAGGCTACCATCACGGCCATCAAAAAAGGCATGGCCGGCTCGGAGCGAGACTTTCGCCTGATCATCCTTGATGCTGACAATACGAAAGACCACATCAAGGCGGTGGTTGACGAAGCCTGCACTGCCGGGGCCATACTCGTGGCCGCAGGCGGCGACGGCACCATCAGCGGGGTTGCGCAACAGCTTGTGAACAAATCCTGCCCCCTCGGTGTGCTACCCCAAGGCACCTTTAACTACTTTGCCCGCAGCCTGGGCATGAAAGAAGAAACAGAGGAGGCAGTGCAACAGCTCCTCCACAGCAGCCCCAGACCCATCCAGGCAGGTATGGTCAATGGACAGCTTTTTCTCGTCAATGCAAGCCTCGGTCTGCATCCGCAAATGTTGATCGATCGCGAAGCCTTCAAGGCAAAACTGGGCCGTCACCGTCTGGTAGCCATGCTGGCCGGGCTCTTTACCCTGGCGCAGCGGCCCCATGACCTCAACCTGCGCCTGAGTAGCGATACCGGAGAGATCAACATCAACACCCCGCTTCTTTTTGTGTGCAACAATCCCCTGCAACTGGAGCAGCTCGGGCTTGGGCGCAGACGCGGCAGCGGCCCGGCTCCTGCCTTGAACAATGGCCTTATGGCTGTGTTGCTCAAACATGCCGGCAGCCGCCTGCAGCTCTACCGCCTGGCGCTCAAGGGCGCGCTCGGCAGCTTGAACGAAGAGGAGCAGGTTTCGCTGAGCACCTTTAAGCGTCTTATTGTGCAGCCCCGACCGCGCTGGCAATTCCGCTTCGTTAAGGTCGCGCTCGATGGTGAAATCAGGCGCATGCGCACCCCTCTTTATTTCGAGGCGGTTCCCGGCGCAATCAGCGTGTTGATGCCGTCACTTGAATTATCAACGCCACCCATGCCCCTTGAAACACCAGTGCTGTCGTGACCACCCTGCTTCATTTTTCCGATACCCACTTCGGCACCGAGATTCCGGCTGTGCTCACAGCACTTAAACGGCAGGTGCAGGCAATGTCGGTTGACGCCATCATCCTCTCCGGCGATTTGAGCCAACGCGCCCGACTCCATCAATTCCGCAACTGCCGCATTTTTGTCGACTCGTTGGGCAATGTGCCGATTTTCGCTATTCCCGGCAACCATGATATTTCCCTGTGGTGCCCCTGGGAACGCTTTGTCACTCCTTACCGGCGTTATCAGAAATATTTTCCCACAGATTTTGACAAGTATGGCGTTGTCAGCGTCCAGTTCGGTAAGGCCTATCTTGTTGCTGTGCGCTCCACCAGGAGATACCGTCATATTCACGGCGAGCTCTCTGGTCGCCAAATTGATCGGGTTGGCCGCCTGTTGCAGCAGGCGCCAAGTGAGGCCCTGAAACTGGTGGTATGTCACCAGCCTGTCTATGTGACCGACAGGGAAGATGAAATTGATCTGGTTCGCGGCGCAGACAAGGCTGGCTCTGTTTGGCGGGCTGCAGGCGCAGACGGCATTGTCAGCGGTCATATTCACCAGCCCTTTATCGTGCCTATCCCTCCTGGCCAGAGCGCTCTGAGCACACGACCAATGTG
>CAZEIT010000018.1:0-6357 GCA_964512515.1 uncultured Desulfobulbus sp. | reverse complement strand
TGCCTCCAGGCGGCTGCGTGACAACTACCCCAACGCCTTTAATATCATCAGTACCGAGGCGCAAATTTTTGCAGCGGCTGCAATAGAAAATCCCCTAGGCCTCAGCCGACCGACCTGGGGGGCGGCCTTGTGGCTGTATGATTCCAAAACCGCGCAGTTCTTGCCATCCAGGCAGTATTGGATAAGATAGACAGAACAGAGACGCCGCTATTGGGCGGCTCATAATCCGGAGAAGAGCCATGGCTAGACGACTGGTTGTTATCGGTGGAGACGCAGCAGGCATGAGTGCTGCTGCACAGGTGCGCAGGATGCAGCCTGATCGTGAAATTGTTGTATTTGAACGCGGCAATTACACTTCGTATGCTGCCTGCGGCATCCCTTTTTTTGTCGCTGGCCTGGTGGAGCATGCCGACAAGCTCATTGCCCGCACGCCGGAGCAATTCAGGGAGCAATACCGCATCAAGGCCATGATGCGCCATGAAGTGCTGGCCATCTCTCCCAAGGAGCAGCGCATAGTGGTGCGCAATCTGGACAAAAACGAGGAGCGGCAGGAGCCCTATGACGAACTCCTCATCGCCACCGGCGCGGATCCGGTGCGGACCGGTTTTGATGGAGAAGATTGCGCAAACGTGCACCTGGTCAACACCCTGGTAGATGCTAAAGCTATAGACAAGGCGCTGAGCGGAGGAGAAATTCGGCGGGTTGTGATTGTGGGCGGTGGCTACATTGGCCTGGAAATGGCCGAAGCCTTTGTCCTGCGCGGTCTTGAGGTGAGCATGATCCACCGCGGCCCTGAGGTTATGGCCACCTTTGATCCTGATATGGGCCGCCATGTCAGTGAGGCCCTGCGGCAAGGCGGCATTCATCTGCATTTGAACACGGCGCTGGAGGGTTTTACGCAGGAAAACGGCAGAGTCACTGCAGTACGCACCTCGCAGGGCAGTATTTCTGCAGATATGGTGATCCTGGGGATTGGTGTGCGACCAACAAGCCGCCTGGCCAAGGAAGCCGGCCTTGGCCTCGGGGCCAAGGACAGCATCCGCGTCAACGAATTACAGCAGACAGACCACACGCAGATATGGGCGGCCGGCGACTGTGCCGAGTCCTTTCACATGGTCAGCCGCAGGCCGGTCTACATTGCCCTGGGCACTATCGCCAACCGCCAGGGCCGGATTGCGGGCATCAACCTGGGCGGCGGCTATGCCACGTTCCCGGGAGTGCTGGGCACCAGCATCGCCAAATTCATGGAGTGCGAATGCAGCCGTACCGGCTTAAACGAGCGTAAACTCAAGCAACTGGGCTGGCAGTATGTGCAGGCACAGATATCCACCAAAACCTTGCCGCGCTACTATCCGAACTCGACAGCCATGCACGTCAAGGTCCTGGCGGAAAAGGGCAGTGGAAAACTTTTGGGTGTGCAGATTGTGGGCGGACCAGGATCGGCCAAGCGCATCGATACCGCAGCCATGGCCCTGCATGCCGGTCTGCGGCTGGATGAGTTTATCAATGTAGATTTAAGCTATGCTCCGCCTTTTTCCGGTGTATGGGATCCGATTGTTACTGCGGCGAAGCAGGCAATAAAGGTAGTATGAACAGAGGGGAAGATCATTTCAGCTCCAGAGCAAAGAGCAATCTAACTCTATCAAGAAGCTAAGGCAAATGCGGTGCGGGCGTACACAGGGGGGACATGTAGCACGGTTCTGCGAGCATTTGCGAAAACCGGTACAGACAGGGCTTTGATATGGAATTTGGATAAGATTTTTCATGTACACGGAGTTATCCAGGCGGTGCAACTCCATGCCCTCTTTGATTTTGAAAAAACGTTGGCAATAAGGCGTCAACACAAAAAAAGAGCAGTTCCAAAAGGAACCAGCTCTTTTTTCGTGTGTTTGCGGTGATCCTGCCACACCTGCAGTGACAGAAACAGAGGTGGAACAGGATAAATCTTACAAAAACCTACTCTGGATCTTTACCCGTCAGATAGCGGTGCATGGCGCGGGCCGCAATTTTGCCCTGACCCATGGCCGAAATAACCGTGGCAGCGCCGGAGACGATATCACCACCGGCAAAGACGCCTGGTTTTGAGGTCATCATGGTGGCTGGATCGGCAATAATGGTACCCCACTTGCTGGTCTGTATTTCGGGTGAGCTTTGGGGCACCAGCGGATTGGGCTGGTTGCCAATGGCAATGATGACCGTGTCGGCTGCAACGATAAATTCACTCCCTTTAACCGGCACCGGTCTTCTCCGGCCAGAGCTGTCTGGCTCTCCCAGTTCCATACGCAGGCACTCAACCCCGGTTACCCGATTGGCCGCATCCGTGACAATGCGTACCGGGTTGGTGAGCAGATGAAAGACCACGCCTTCTTCCTCGGCATGGTGCACCTCTTCGCTGCGGGCCGGCATCTCCGCCTTGCTGCGGCGGTAGACAATGGTGGATTCTGCGCCCAGGCGCAGGGCCGTGCGTGCGGAATCCATGGCCACATTACCGCCACCCACGGTGACGGCCCGTCTGGGCCGAATGGGTGAGGTGGCGAAGCGGGGGAAATCAATGGCGCGCATCAGGTTAGCGCGGGTGAGAAATTCGTTGGCTGAAAAAACGCCAATGGCGTTTTCATGAGGAATACCGAGAAACATCGGCAGCCCGGCCCCGGTGGCGATGAAGACCGCATCAAAGCCAAGCTCCATGAGCTGATCCACGGTTTCTGTCTTGCCGATGACATAATCGGTGTGGATGATTACCCCCAGACGTTTCAGGCTGTTGACCTCGAACTGGACTATCTCCTTGGGAAGGCGGAACTGCGGGATACCGTACATCAACACGCCGCCGGCCAGGTGCAGGGCCTCGAAGATCACCACTTCATGGCCCCAGCGCGCCAGTTCGCCAGCCACAGTGATACCGGCCGGGCCTGAACCAACGATGGCAACCCGCTTGCCGGTAGAAGCTGCCTTAACTGGTTCCGGCACACCGCCATGCTTGCGGGCATAGTCCGCAGCAAAGCGCTCCAGGCGGCCAATGGCTACGGAATCTCCCTTTTTGGCCAGGATACAGCGAGCCTCGCACTGGCTCTCCTGCGGACAAACCCGACCACACACCGCAGGCAGCGCGGTCTGCTCTTTTAGCTTGAGCAGGGCTTCGATAAAGCGGCCTTTGGCGATCTCGTCAATAAAGGCCGGAATCTGAATATTGACAGGGCAGCCCTCCACACAGCCGGGTTTCTTGCACTGCAGGCAGCGGCTTGCTTCCAGCATGGCGGTTTCCTCGCTATAACCGCGTGGCACCTCCTCAAAGTTATAACGGCGGCGGCGCGGGTCCTGCTCGGGCATGGGCTGGCGCGGTATTTTTATTCTGCCTTTTTTCGGAGCGGCAGCCTGTGCCCCGGGGCCTGATTCAGTGGTGCTCATGTTCGCATGCTCCTGAAATACTCTGGATATTCTGTTATCTGCCGCAACCGCAACCACTGGATGCATGGGGCTGGTGCATGAGCGCGGCCAGATCCACCCCCTGCGGCAGGGCCTGAATTTCCTGGCGGGCATAGGCGCTGCGCCTGGAGGCCAATTCATCCCAATCCACGCTGTGGCCATCGAAAAGCGGCCCATCGATGCAGGCAAAGCGGGTGGCATCGCCCACAGACACCCGGCAGGCGCCGCACATGCCGGTGCCGTCCACCATGATCGGGTTCAGGGCCACTATAGTGGGAATGCGCAGTTCGCGTGATTGTTCCGTAACCATACGCATCATGAAGGTGCAGCCAATGGCAATGAACTGATCAATTGCTTCTTCATGCGCCACTTGGGCCAGCACCTCCTGAATACCGCCGCGCACACCCTCGCTGCCATCCTTGGTGGCCAGGATGAGCTGGTCGCTGACCTGGGCCAGTTCCTCCTGCATGTAGAGCAGATAGCTGGAAGATGCCTCGATCGCGCAGATGACCCGGTTGCCAGCCTTGCGCAGCGCCTTGGCCAGCGGGTAGATTGCGCCAATGCCGTAGCAGCCGCCACCCAAAAGCACGGTGCCCTTTTTTTCAATGGGCATGGCCAGACCCAGGGGGCCAGTCACATGGGCAAGCCTGTCACCGGCCTTAAGAGAAGCCAGTTCCCGGCTGGAACGGCCCACCTCTTCGATGACAAGAGAAATGGTGCCAGCCTCCGCATCCCAATCAACCAGGGTGAAGGGAGAGCGCTCCGAGGTTTCCCTGGCCATGAGGATGACAAACTGGCCTGGCAGGGCAAATTTGGCTACCTGGTCTGCCTGCACCTTGAAATAGTGCATATTGGGCACAATTTCCCGCTTCTCCAGAATGAGGTTGCCGTCGCCTCCCTCCATGCCACTTTCCGTCTCTGCGGCAGCCACCGGCAGGCCGAAGGCGGCCAGCGCGGGTACAATCCCGCTCAGCGCATGGCCGCGATAGTAGCCGAGCAGAGCGCGCACATTGTGGCGCGGCTCACCTGGCAAGGGTGCGGGAGCGGCATCGCCTTCGCCGAGCGAAGTGGTGATTTCATCGACCCGGGCATACGAAAACCCATCCAGTCCCAGGGCCTGGCCAAGATCGCGCAGGATACGCCATTCTGGCCGGGCATCGCCAGGGGCCTGGCTGCTGGCATTAAGCTTTCTGATCTCGCCCGTGGCGCTACGGAAGCTGCCGCCTGTTTCACTGAGCAGGGCTGCAGGCAAAACCACTGAGGCCTGGCTGGCGGTGCTGGAGTGGAAGCTGTCGATGATGAGTGAAAAGTCAAGCAAAGCGAGGCTATTGCCATCAAGTATGGCGCCATTGCTGACCAGGGCCTGGATTGTCCTGCCAGCTATTTTTTCGGCCAGGGCCTTTGTCTCCAGGCTGCCTGCCCACGCGTCAGCCGGCACAATGATGAGCTCACCCTGCAGTGCAGCCGCCAGTTTGCTGTAGAGGAAGCGTTCCTCCCTGGTGGAAGTGGCGCTGATGAGGAAGGCTATCTTGCCGGCCTGCTCCTTGAGCTTGCCTGCCGCAGCCTCAAGAGCTGCATCCCAGTCATAGGGGATCAGGTCTTCCCCTTCGCGCACCTGAGGACGGATCAGGCGCTGGCTGGAGTTGGCTAGTTGGGCCGCACCAAAGCGGCCCAGGGCGCAGAGCCCGGCCTCGCGGCTAAAGGCGGGCATAACATAGGCCAAAAGCTGGCTGTTCTTGGTCTGCGCCACCACCTCGCAACCCTGTGGGCAGAGGATACAGGCAGAACTCGTATCCTGCTCCGGCTTGCCCTGCCACCGGGCAAAGCGGTCAGTCAGGGTGCCGGTGGGGCAGATATCAATGCAGGCGCCGCAGAAGGTGCAGCCTGAAAAAACATGGCTCTTGTCAAAGGCCGTGCCAATACGTGCCCACTTACCCCGGTTGATAATGGAAATGGCCGGTTTGCCGTGAATTTTTTCGCAAATACGCCAGCAGCGACCACAAAGCACACAGAGGTTGTAATCGCGGTCCATAAAGGGATCGTCGCGCTCCAGATTGTAGGAGGCGTACATGGTGGGCAGTGACAGCTCCGGCTGGCCCGCCTGCAAGGCCATGCTGCGCAGATCGCACTCATCGCGATTGGCGCAGAAGCCGCAACGGGTCGAGCGCGCGGCCTTGGTGGCCACGGGGCGGTGCTGTTCGCAGGCTTCACGATGCACGCAGACCAGACAACTGTTGGGATGTCCGGAAAACATCAGCTCCAGGGTGCGGTTGCGCAGTGTGCTCAGGCGTTCAGAGTGGGTGGTGACCCGCATGCCATTCGTGGCTGGAGTGGTGCACGAGGTGGGGTAGCCGCGCACGCCCTCTATCTCCACAATGCACATCCGGCAGGCCCCATAGGGGTTCAAATCCTTGTGATCGCAGATGGTTGGGATGGTGATGCCTGCCTTGCGGGCGGCCTGGAGCACGCTTGCTCCCTCTTCGATCTCGACCTTTTGGCCGTCAATGATCAGCTCGATACTGCCCATACTCTCTCCTTCAACAAAAGGTCAGCGGTTTCCGGTAGAGTTTTCAGGAAACCAGCACAGCGTCAAATTTACAGGCCTGGCGGCAGGAACCGCAGCGGATACAGAGTTCCTGATCGATCAGGTGTGGCTCTTTCTTCTCGCCAATGATGGCTGTAACCGGGCAGGCCCGCATACACGCTCCGCAGCCGGTGCAGCGCTTAGCGTCGATGGCAAAATCAATCAGGGCGCGGCAAGCCCCGGCCGGACAGTTGTGGTTTTCGATGTGGGCGCGGTACTCGTCTTCAAAGTACTGCAGGGTGGTGAGCACCGGGTTGGCTGCAGTCTGGCCCAAGCCGCAGAGGGAGGCATTTTTCATGGTATCGCCGATCTTGCGCAGGGTATCCAGGTCGGCAAGCTTACCTCTGCCC
>CAZEIT010000017.1:9979-14909 GCA_964512515.1 uncultured Desulfobulbus sp. | reverse complement strand
CTTGCTTACCTTTTTTTACCGGCAGATGTTGCCGCTGATTGAAAGCGGCCATATCTACATTGGCCAGCCGCCGCTCTACCGACTGGGCCGGGGCAAGAAGGAGCAGTATTTCCTCAATGATGAGGAGTTGAACAGCTTTCTCTATAGCCAGGCAAGCTCGACTCTGCAGGTATCCCGGCCAGATGGCGAGATCTTCAGTGCAGAGACCATGGTTGTACTTTTGCGTGATCTTTCCACCTTTACTAAACTATTAACCTACCTGCAGCGGATCAATATCCCCGAGGATCTGGTTCTCTTTCTTCTGGAACATGGGGTGCAGACAGCCAAGCAATTTGAAGACAAAACCTTTGTCGAGGAACTGGCCACTATGTTGCGCGAGAAAAAGGTGCAGACAGGTCCCATCCGTACCTGCACCTGGCGCAGCCTCTGCTATGAATGTGATATCACCTTTCCTGGTCATTCACGTCTGGCTGCAGTGTTAGGACCAAATATTCCTCTGGTGCAGGAATACCGTCAGGCAATTACGCTCTATAAGTCTATCCAACCATATCTCAAGGGCGGCTTTAATGTGAGTAAGGGTGCAAACGCTGATAAAGAGGCCTTCATGCACACCGATGGCTGGCAGGCCTTGCTCAGCCTGGTTCGGGAAGAAACCTTCAAGGGCAGCCATCTTCAGCGCTACAAAGGCTTAGGTGAGATGAATCCGGAGCAGTTATGGGAAACCACCATGAATCCTGAAAACAGGACCCTGATCCAGGTGCGTATTGATGATTTCGCGGTCAGCGACGATATGTTCACCACCCTCATGGGTGACAAAGTCGAACCTCGGCGCGAATTTATCCAGAACAACGCACTTGCCGCCATGGATTTGGACGTATAGCTGGCGGCTCTATTGTGCCTGGAATACCTGAAACGGTTTTACTGCTTTTTTTTGGCGTCTTTTTCTAACGTATCAATATGAGTGAAGATATTTCGCAACCCGAACAAGAACAACACTTAAGTATTGCCATCGAGAAGGAGCTGCAGCGCTCCTACCTTGACTATGCCATGTCGGTCATTATTGGCCGCGCCCTGCCAGATGTGCGCGATGGTTTAAAGCCTGTGCATCGCCGTACTCTTTTTGCCATGCGCGAGCTGGGCAATACCTATAACCGGCCCTATATCAAATCAGCGCGTATTGTCGGTGATGTGATTGGTAAATTTCATCCACACGGCGATACTGCAGCCTACGATACCCTGGTGCGCATGGCCCAGGATTTTTCCATGCGCTACCCGCTGGTGGATGGACAAGGCAACTTCGGTTCCATGGACGGCGATTCTGCCGCGGCCATGCGTTACACCGAGGCCCGTATGACCAAGCTTGTGCAGGAACTGGTGAGTGACCTGGACAAGGAAACTGTCGATTTTACACCCAACTACGATAACTCCTTACAGGAACCAGCAGTCCTGCCCTCGCGGGTGCCCAACATCCTCATCAACGGCTCTGAAGGCATTGCCGTGGGTATGGCCACCAAGATCCCGCCCCACAACCTCACCGAGGTGATTAACGGCCTGATCGCTTTGGTGGATAATCCAGATATAACCGTGCACGAGCTGATGGGCCACATTACTGGCCCAGACTTTCCGACCGCGGGCTTTATCTGCGGCCGGGCTGGCATTCGCGAAGCCTATGAAACCGGTCGCGGGGTGGTGGTGATCCGCTCCCGCACCCATGTGGAGCAGCGCGCTAACCAGGGTGAGTCCATTGTTATCACGGAAATTCCCTATCAGCAGAACAAGGCCGCCTTGGTTGAAAAGATCGCGCAGCTCATCAAGGATAAACGCATCAATTCCATTGCTGAAATCCGTGACGAATCCGACCGCCATGGTGTCCGGGTAGTGCTCGATCTGAAGCGGGACGAGATGGCTGAGGTGGTCATCAATCAGCTTTACAAGATGACACCCTTGCAAAAGAGCTTTGGCATCATTTTGTTGTGCATCGTTAACAACAAGCCGGAAACCCTCAACCTCAAGGAGGTTCTACAGTATTTTTTAACCCACCGTCGCACCGTGGTTTATCGTCGCACGGTTTACGAGCTGCGTAAGGCCGAGGAGCGGGCCCATATCCTGGAAGGCTTGAAAATAGCCATCAGCAATCTTGATGCAGTAGTGGCGCTGATCCGTGCCTCTGCAAACCCGGAAGAGGCCAAGCAGGGTCTAATCAGCCGTTTTGAATTGAGTGAGATTCAGGCCCAAACCATCCTGGATATGCGTCTGCAACGCCTAACAGGGCTTGAACGGGAAAAAATCGTCAGGGATTACGAGGAGATCCTGGAAAAAATCAAGTGGTATCGCGAGGTCTTGGCCGACGATAGCCTTTTGGTTCAGATCGTACGGGAAGAATTTGAAAAGATCCGTGATGAATACGGTGATGAGCGGCGCACGGAAATAATCGATGAGCCGGATGAAATTCTGCCGGAAGATCTGATCGCACCCGAGGAAATGGTGGTGACCGTTTCCCACGGCGGCTATATCAAGCGCAACCCGCTCAGCCTGTACCGGGCGCAGCGCCGGGGCGGCAAGGGCGTCATGGGTATGGTTACCCTGGAGGATGACTTTGTCAGCAGTGTGTACACTGCCTCTGCCCTGGACACCTTCCTCTTTTTTACCAACTTTGGCCGGGTGTTCTGGCGCAAGGTTTATGAACTGCCGCTGGCCAGCAGAACCGCCCGGGGCAAGGCCATTGTCAACCTACTTGAACTGGGTGAGGATGAAAAAGTGGCGGCTATTCTGCCGGTATCCGACCTGGCCAATATGGATGATTCGCTTACAGTCTTAACCGTTACCAAGAAAGGCCAAATCAAAAAGACCACGGTGGCAGAGTATAAGAGGCCGCTGCGTAAGGGTAAGCTAGGCCTGACCATCCGCGAAGATGATGAAATCCTCACTGCGGCCATTACTTCTGGTAGCAATGATATCCTGTTGGTCACCAAAAAAGGGCTCTCCATCCGCTTTAATGAGACCGATGTGCGCACCATGGGCCGTTTGGCAACAGGGGTGAAGGGTATTAATCTGGCAGATGACGACGAGGTCGTGGGTGCTGCCGTTATCAGCAGTGATGACTCCGTGCTTACGGTTACGGAAAACGGCTATGGCAAACGCACCGCTGTGGAGGAGTACCGGGTGCAGACACGCGGCGGAAAGGGAGTGCTCGCCATCAAAACCAGTGAGCGTAACGGCAATGTGGTGGGTGTACTCACCGTGCACGATGACGACCAGGTCATGCTGATTGCCAATTCCGGTAAAATCATCCGTATGCCTATGGATACCTTGCGCCTCATTGGCCGCAACACCCAGGGCGTACGCCTGATCAACCTGGAGGAGCACGAGCTGGTGGCAGGCCTGTCCATGCTGGCCAGGGAAGAGGAAATGGATGAAGACGAGAGCGATATTGTTGACGATACCGGTGAAGATACAGAAGCGTGATGATGTCTAAGGTAGCAGTGATCGGCGCAGGCAGCTGGGGTACGGCCCTGGCTATACTGCTGGCCCGCAAACAGCAGCAGGTGGTGCTCTGGGGCCGGGACAGTGCACGGATGGCTGAGATGCAAGAAAGCCGGAAAAATCGCAAATACCTGCCTGGCCACAGCTTTCCAGATAGCCTCATCGCCACCAGCGAGCTTAAGTACGCACTTAATCAGGCAGACTGTGTGCTCATGGTGGTGCCCTCCCATGGTTTGCGCCAGGTCTACCGTGAGCTCAAGCCCTATCTTACGGAAGGTATCCCGGTGGTGTCTGCGGTCAAGGGCATAGAAACCAGCAGCCTCCGCACCATGACCCAGGTGATGCAGGAGGAAAGTGCGGGCATGCGTCTCTCCTTCTGCGTGCTTAGTGGGCCCAGTTTTGCAGAAGAGGTGGCCTCTGGCCATCCCACCGCCGTCACCGTAGCCTGTGCAGATATCCAGGTGGCGGCTGCGGTACAGCAGCTCTGTTCCAGCAGACTTTTCAGGGTTTACAGTTCCACAGATGTCATTGGTCTTGAGATCAGCGGAGCTATGAAGAACGTTATTGCCATTGCCTCAGGCATCAGCGATGGCTTGGGCTACGGCCTCAACACCAGGGCCGCACTCATCACCCGGGGTCTTGCCGAAATAACCCGTCTGGGCATAGCCTTAGGTGCGGATGCTCGCACCTTTGCTGGCTTGGGCGGCCTGGGAGATCTGGTTTTGACCTGCACCGGCAACCTCAGCCGTAACCGCACGATTGGTTTGAAGCTGGGCTCAGGTAAGAGCCTGGATGAGGCCCTGGCTGAAATGACCATGGTGGCAGAAGGGGTGAAAACCACTCTTTCCTGTTACCACCTTACCCGGCAAAGCGGGGTGGAGATGCCCATTCTCGAACAAACCCATGCGGTCTTGTACGAGAATAAACACTGCCAAGATGCGGTTGCCGACCTGTTTGAACGAGACTTGAAAGAAGAGCTGCTGACAAGGTAAAGCGCTGCCCACCATTTCAGCGCACATGCGAAAGCAGGATACGGGCGCTATCCAGCGGCACTACCTGCGGCTGCAACCGCTGCAGTTCCTCCACCAGCCAAGAGCCATCCTGCGTCAGCAAGTGGTAGGCCTCCTCAAGACTTGCCGCTATAACCACCACCTCTGCCTCCATATAACCGCCTGTATGAATATGCGGCTCATCCAGCATGGACCAGCTGGAAAATTCTTTACTGTGCCGCCAGATGTAGATTTGCATTGCCTCTCCCTGTTTGATTGTGCTTATCTGAAGCAAGTATTGGGCGCTCTCCCAATTCCATATCAAAATATTTTCTGTCTTGGCTTCGGAACGTACTTGCAGGCCGTACCTATAAGCGCCTGCGCCGTATTTTTCTCGCCTTCTTGATATCATCTTTGATCTGGAACTAGAATGAGTTGCAGCCTAACCAATTGGAACC
>CAZEIT010000017.1:0-9969 GCA_964512515.1 uncultured Desulfobulbus sp. | reverse complement strand
AGTATCTTGACTTGGCTGGTGTCTTCATCAAGAATAAACAATTTTAAGATACGATAGTGGACATTGTCATTATTGGCGCAGGCGCCATGGGCTGCCTCTTTGGCGCGCAGTTGGCCTTGTACGCCAAAGTAAGCCTGTATTGCCGCCAGGAAAGAATCGCGCGCCTGCTGCGCACCAGGGGCATTCTGGTGCAGGCGATGGACGGCACAAAGTATCAGCAGCCAGTGCAAACCATCAGCAAGCTCGACACAGCCCCGCGTCACAGCTTTGATTATGCCATTATCTGTACCAAGGCACATGCCAGCAGTGAGGCTGGGGTCCTTGCCCAGGCCCTGCTCCGTAGAGATGGCCAGGCCCTGACTTTGCAAAACGGCCTGGGCAACAGAGAGCTCCTTGGCGAACACTTGGGAAAAGAGCGCGTCATGGTGGGCATTACCGCCCAGGCGGCCACCTTGCTGGATGCCGGCGAAGTGCGCCATACCGGTGCCGGCCAAACCTTTATCGCACCCTATGACAGCTTGCAGCGACGCCACTCCCTTGTCCTCGCTGCCCTTTTCAATGAGGCGGGTATTGAGACCATGGTGGAGGATAATCCGGAGTCCTTGATCTGGTCAAAATTGATAGTCAATGCAGGCATCAATGCCTTGGCTGGCATTTTACGCGTGCCCAATGGAGCGCTCGCAGCCGATCCCGCAAGCCGAGCCATCATGGCCCAGGCTGTTGCCGAGGCCGTGCAGGTGGCCCAGGCTCTGAACATTGAGCTCCTCTATGACAAGCCCTTTGAGCATGTGCTGGAGGTGTGTGCGCAAACCGCGGCAAACCGGGCCTCCACCTTGCAAGACATCCTTCGCCAGACCTCAACTGAGGTGGAGGTAATCAATGGGGCCATTGCCCGGCTGGGAGAATTCCATCAAGTGCCCACACCGGTCAACACCATGCTGACTCAACTCATCCAAGCCCTGGAAGCCACCGCAAAGCAACGGGTGGGCTGCACTGCATACACCCCAAAAGGAGAAAACCATGCAGGTTAAAAAACTCACTATTCCAGATATTAGCCGGCGCAAGCAGCAAGGTCCTCCCATCAGTTCGCTGACCGCCTACGATTATCCCTGGGCGCGAATAGCAGATCAGGCTGGCATTGATTGCATTCTGGTTGGTGACAGCCTGGGTATGGTGGTGCTGGGCTACAGTGGCACAGTGGCGGTTACCATGGAGGAAATGCTGCACCACAGCAAGGCGGTGGCGCGTGGGGTCGAGCGGGCCTTGATTGTCACTGACATGCCCTTTGGCTCCTACAACTCGTCCCACCGAGAGGCAATCACCAATGCGACTCGTCTTATCAAGGAGGGCGGGGCTGATGCGGTCAAGCTGGAGGGCGGCACCGAGATGGCCAAGGTGGCAGCGGCTATTGTTAATGCGGGCATTCCGGTGCAGGGCCATGTTGGCCTTACCCCGCAAACAGCCAACAGTCTGGGCGGTTTCAAGGTGCAGGGCAGGGACGCGCAGGCTGCCAAAAAACTCTATGAAGATGCCCTGGCCATGGAAGAGGCTGGTTGCTTTTCCGTGGTTCTGGAGGCTATCCCTACACCCCTTGCCGCCTGCATCACCAAAAAACTCTCCATTCCCACCATTGGTATTGGCGCGGGTGCGCAGTGCGATGGCCAAGTGCTGGTCATGCACGATCTTTTGGGCCTGTATGACCGCTTCACGCCTAAGTTTGTCAAGCAGTACGCCAAATTGAGTCAGTTGAGCCTGGAGGCGCTGTCAGCTTATAAAAATGAGGTAGAGCAGCGTCGGTTTCCGGCAGAGGAGCACAGCTTCACCATGAAAGAGGAAGAGCTGGATAAACTGCTCAAGGAACTGGGTGAATAAAAAAATTCGTTAATTCAGCCAGAAAAACTCCATACCGTCGCGGTCGCCGCCTTCACAGTCGGTTGCACCGGTGGCTGAGCGTGGCCGATAGATAAGGAGCACGCCCTCTTCCGGCATCTGCACGATGTTGCTGCGAAAAGGTGAATACCAATAACCGGCCTGGCGGCCATCCGGGGTGAGGATGATCCCGCCAAGATAGCGGCAGTGATGGAAGGTGTCGGCCCGCCACCAGTGCTGCCATTCCCGCAGGGTGGATTCATCCACATCGACCCGCGCCCACACATTGTTATCGCGCAGACGATACCGGTTATCGATGGCGATAACCCCGTCCGGCTTGGCAATAGAGCCCACATAGTAGTAGGTGTGATCGCGAAAAACCCAGGCCTGTTCAAATGCGCCGGCTACCTTCAGGCTGCTGACCCATTCTCCGGCTGGGTACTGTGGTCTGGCGCAACTGCTGAAAAAAAGGGAGAGTGTGACCACAACAAAGAGGAATACTTTTGAAGAGCGGCGGAATGCGAAGGGAAACCGGACCATGGCATAGCTCCTTATAAAAAGGGAGAACTTCCTGTACATAATGCGCATGTTGTCCACTTTTTGTCAATACTGCCCAAGGCTGGGGAAAGGGCCAAGTTCAACAATACAAACAAGACAGGTGTAAGCATGGAGCAAAGTGCTACGAAGAGCCAGTGCGCGTATATCTATATCATCGGAGAGGCGCAAAGTGCGCTCTTGATCGCCGAAGAGGCTACTTTCGCCTTTGCCAGGGCGCATATGGCAGCTATTGCCACCGCTGAGCTGGAATCCGTACTGGCCAGTGTTTTTGGTGCGGGCCAGCTTTTTCCTGGGCCTGATACCGCTCTTGGTGCGCTCATCCATGAATACGCAAGCCGTAGCAGCCTAGGCGTGGCAACAGAGGTGGAGAGCTTCTCAAAAGCAGCTTCGCATTGCCTCCTGATCCTGGTATTTCAGGGCCAAGATGGCAGTATGCGGGTGCGTACGGCGGCGAGTATTCCCCTTGATGCAGAAAAAATGCCCCTGCGCACAGAAGCAGATGCGCATCAATTGGTGCTGGAAAACCTGCCCGCCTTTCAGCAGATTTTTCTGGAAGATCCCTGCAACCAGCAATCACGTCTGGTTGGCCTGATAAAGGCCTCGGCCCTTTGGCACATCAATAAACGGCTGGACTAAATCCAATTCCATATCAAAGCCCTATCTGTGTCGGCATCGAAAAATGCTCCTCGAAGTACCCATATGTACGTCTGCGTCGCATTTTCCTCGCCTCCTTGCTATCTTCTTTGATCTGGAATTGGAATAAGAGCATCTGCCTCACTGTTTTTCCCTTTGCTTTCTGCCTTTTGCTGCCATCTGGAGCAATTGACTGTTTGCAGTAACATAATCATAGTAATGCCATTGTGGTTGGCCTCCTTGTGAAGCCTGCACAGCATATTCCGTAAAATTTGATCACTGCGGCAATCTCCCAGAAAAGGAAGCTCAGATGAATAAGCAAAACCTCTATTTCGCCATCTTTGCCATGTTTGGCATCCTCATTGTGCACGAATTTTGGCAACAGAGCCAGACCGTGGAGGCGGTGCCCTACAGCAGACTCGAAACCATGCTCAAAGAGGGGCAAATTACCGAGCTGAAGATCTATGACAACTACATTACCGGCACCCTCAAGGAGGGTGTAGACGGCAACAAGCAGGTGGTGGTGGCCAACCGGGTGGACCCGCGCCTGGCGGAGCAGTTAACCCAGTACAATATCCCCTTTACCCAGGTCTATGAGAGCAAGTTTTTCTCCACCCTGCTCTCCTGGGTGGTGCCTGCCCTGGTCTTCTTTGGCATCTGGATGCTCATTTTCCGCAAGTTCGCCGGCAAACAGGGCATGGGTGGTGGGTTCATGAATATCGGCAAGTCCAAGGCCAAAGTTTATGTGGAGCAACAGACCGGCGTGGCCTTTGAGGACGTGGCCGGTGTGGATGAAAGTAAGGCTGAATTGCAGGAAATTGTCGATTTTCTGAAGGCGCCTGAAGAATACGGCAAACTGGGCGCGCGCATGCCCAAGGGTATCCTTTTGGTTGGGCCTCCGGGTACGGGTAAAACCATGCTCGCCCGGGCCGTTGCCGGTGAGGCAGGGGTGCCCTTTTTCTCCATCAGCGGCTCTGAGTTTGTGGAGATGTTTGTTGGTGTGGGCGCTGCCAGGGTGCGGGATTTGTTTGAGCAGGCGCGCAAATCAGCTCCAGCCATTATTTTTATTGATGAACTCGACGCCCTTGGCCGCGCCCGTACCGCTGCGGGTTTTGGCGGCAATGATGAGCGTGAGCAGACCCTGAATCAGCTTCTGGTGGAGCTGGATGGTTTTGATCCCTCTGCTGGCCTGGTTCTGCTCGCTGCCACCAACAGGCCGGAGGTGCTTGATCCGGCCCTTTTGCGCGCTGGCCGCTTTGACCGGCAGGTGCTGGTGGACAGGCCAGATAAGGCTGGGCGTATCGCCATTTTGCAGGTGCACATGAAAAAAGTGTTGCTCGATGAAGATGTCAATGCAGAACATGTGGCTGACCTGACCACCGGTTTTTCCGGCGCGGATCTGGCTAACCTGGTCAATGAGGCGGCCCTGCTTGCCACCCGCCGCAAGGCAGACAAGGTGGCCATGGAGGATTTCTCCCAGGCGATTGAGCGCATCGTGGCTGGCCTTGAAAAGAAGAACCGCCTGCTCAACCCTAAGGAGCGCCGTATTGTTGCCTACCATGAAGTGGGCCATGCCCTCACCGCCCTGGCCTTGCCCGGCAGTGATCCGGTCTACAAAATATCCATCATCCCGCGTGGAATTGGCGCTTTGGGTTACACCATGCAGCGGCCCACTGAAGACCGTTTTCTCATGACCAAGGAAGAACTGGAGTATAAAATAGCCGTGCTTCTGGGCGGGCGGGCAGCGGAAAAACTCATCTTCAACCATCTCTCCACTGGCGCTGCCGACGATATTGCTCGCGCCACCGACATTGCCCGCAACATGGTTACCCGCTACGGCATGGATGATGATATAGGCTTTGTGGTCTACGAGGAAAACCAGTACGGTTTCCTCACCCAGCAGCACACACCTGGCCCCCATGGCTGTAATGCCAGCGACAACACCGCCCGCCGCATTGACGCCTCGGTACGGCGCATCATCGATGACAGTTTTGCTTTGAGCTACAAGATTGTGGAACGCAACCGCGAGCAACTGGAACGTTGTGCCCAACTGCTTTTAGAAAAGGAGACCCTGCTGGAATCGGAGCTGACTGAACTCACCAGGAATTTACACCGGGTTGGGGATTTACAGGCGGCTGAAACAGAACTAGCACCAGCATAATATCAATAGCAACTTCCACGGTGTTTTATTCCGGTACCTCCAGGAATATCTTGATGAATTTTGCCACCGTTTCAACCTGAGGTTTGGGGAGCCGCAGCTCTTGTTTCGTTTACTCAAAGCCTGTCTGACTCAGGTCTCGGTAAAAAAGGATGAGTTTTGTTGAGAGCCATTTAAATAAAAAGGAATCACATAATGAGCAACGTCCCACAACACAACGATCCACCTCCTCGCAAAGAAGTGGCCGGGATTTACACAGCTCCGCCTGCTCACTGGGTGGGCAACGGTTTTCATGTACGCAGCATGTTCAGCTATGCAGATGCCTTTCAAGGCAGTGACCCCTTTGTACTCCTGGATTATGCCGCGGAAGAGCAGTTCAGCCCAAACCAGGGTGCACCCAGAGGCGTAGGCCCGCACCCCCACAAGGGCTTTGAAACCGTGACCATTGCCTACCAGGGTGAGGTAGCTCACCGCGATTCCAGCGGCGGCGGCGGCACCATTCAAACCGGTGATGTCCAGTGGATGACCGCAGGCCGGGGCATTGTGCATGAGGAGTTCCATTCCAGGGAATTCAGCCACAAGGGAGGGCCCTTTGAAATGGTGCAGCTCTGGGTGAACCTGCCCGCCAAAGATAAGCTGACCCCTGCCGCCTACCAACCCATCGCTAAGGAGCAGATTCCGGTGCTTGCCCTGCCAGATGACGCGGGCAGTCTGCGCCTTATTGCGGGCACCTATCAGGGACAGCAGGGGCCGGCCAGGACCTTCACGGAAATGAATGTGTGGGATGTGGTGCTGCATGCAGGAGCAAGCACGGTTTTGGCATTGCCGGCCACGCATAACCTGAGCCTGGCGATTTTGCGGGGTGAAGCGCACATCAATGGCGGGCAGAGCGCCCAGGCAGGCACTTTGGTGCGCTTTCAACCGGGCGGAGAAAGCCTGGAACTGCAGGCAGGAGAAAACGGCGTCACCCTGCTGCTGCTTTCAGGGGTGCCCATTGGCGAGCCAGTGGTGGGCTATGGCCCCTTTGTCATGAACTCCATGGCAGAAATCCGCCAGGCCTTTGACGAATACGAACAGGGCAAATTCGGCGCACTGTAGGCAAAAAAGTCTGGCAATACACGCACAGATTGCCAGATTGCTGGTTCAGGTTTAGCTCCGCCAGTGGGGAAGATGAGCAATGGCAGTGATCAGGCCTCAGGCCCCTACACAAGCTCTGTGCCATACACGCGCCGTTGCAGCCACAGGGCCACATTGACCAGGGCAATGAGGGCGGGCACTTCCACCAGGGGGCCAATGACCGCCGTAAATGCCACACCGGAGTTGAGCCCAAACACAGCCACGGCTACGGCAATCGCCAGTTCAAAGTTGTTGCCTGCTGCGGTAAAGGCCACGGTTGTGGTTTTGCTGTAATCAGCCCCAGCCTTTACCGCCATGAAAAAGCTCACCAGAAACATCAGCACAAAATAGATGAGCAAGGGAATGGCAATGCGGATGACATCCATGGGGATAGTCACAATGAGCTCGCCCTTTAGGCTGAACATTACCACAATGGTAAACAGCAGGGCGCTCAAGGTGATGGGGCTGATTTTGGGGATGAAGACCTGTTCATACCAGTCTCGCCCGCGCAGGCGAAGCAGTGTAAACCTGGTGAGCATGCCGGCGACAAAGGGGATGCCAAGATAAATGGCTACGCTTTCAGCAATCTGGCTGATAGAAATATCGACAATCGCACCTTCAAGTCCAAAGAGCGGCGGCAAAACCGTGACAAAGATCCACGCGTAGAGCGAGTAGAAGAACACCTGGAAGACAGAATTGAAAGCCACCAAACCAGCGCAGTACTCGGTATTGCCTTTAGCCAGTTCGTTCCAGACAATGACCATGGCAATGCAGCGGGCAAGGCCAATCATAATCAGGCCAACCATGTATTCCGGGTAGCCGCGCAGGAAAATCAAAGCCAGCACAAACATTAATACCGGGCCGATCAGCCAGTTCTGCACAAGGGATATGGCAAGAATTTTTTTATTCGCAAAGACCTCACCCAACTCTTCGTAACGCACCTTGGCCAGGGGTGGATACATCATCAAAATAAGACCAATGGCGATGGGTATATTGGTGGTGCCCACGGAAAACATATTGACCACATCCTGCACCCCTGGGTACAGCCAGCCAATGCCCACACCGACAGCCATGGCCAGAAAAATCCAGATGGTCAGATAGCGGTCAAGAAAGGAGAGTTTTCGGGTAATGCTTTGCGCCATGGCTACCTCGGTTTCTTATCGGTCTGCGCCCAGTTCCTGTCTCAAAAATGCGCTTAACTGCTCCCGCATGGCATCTCGCACCTGCCGGTACACCGCCAATACCTCTTCCTCGCCGCCGCTCGCCTTGGGTGGATCAATAAAACCCATGTGCATGCGCTTTACCCCGCCGAAAAAGAGCGGGCATTTTTCGTTGGCATCGCCGCACAGGGTAATGACATAATCAAAGTTCTGGTTTTCATAGGTGCTGATATGCTTGACTTGCTGCTCGGAAATATCAATACCCAGCTCATCCATCACCTGCACTGCCCTGGCATCCAGCAGCTTTGGTTCAGTGCCTGCGGACACTGCTTCCACCTGGCCCTTGAAGTCGTGATTGATTAAGGCCTCGGCCATTTGGCTCCGGCATGCATTACCGGTGCAGAGGAGAAGAACACGTTTTTTCATGGTGGAAGCTCCTTGGCAAACGAATTTGCTTTGTGTTTATCTGATCACGAGCACACCGACTGCCCCTTCCTGGTCAGATACTGATGCAACATGGCCTGATCCATGCTGCCGGTCTGGAGTTGGGAGAGCAATAAGGGTAAAGCTTGCAGGATTTGTTCCAATTCCGTGTTTGGCTCTGTCAGCCGGTAGTACATCCACACTCCCTGGCGGCGTCCATCCACCAGGCCGGCATTGCGTAGATGGGCCAGATGCCGCGACACGGTCGATTGTGGGAGTTGCAGTGCTTCCATGAGATCGCAAACGCATAACTCCCCATGGTTGAGCAAGGCAAAGATACGCAGACGGGTTTCATCCGAAAGGGCTTTGAATAGCTTCGCTGGTGCTTTCATAAAACCAACATATCCGCATAAGCGGATGTGTGTAAAGCAAAAAAAACAGCTTGAACAGAACCCTTATTCCGTTTCCAGATCAACGTAAATGTACCAAGGAGGCGAGGCAAATGAGACGCAGGCGTACATATGGTACGTCTTGCGAGCATTTTCCGAAGTCGACACAGATAGGATTTTGATATGGAAATGGAATAGCCTGCCAGGGGTCTTCTATCTGCAGGGCAAGATATGGCATTGAATTGGGCGATGCACTTGGTGGGGACCAGTTCTCCCACCACAATGGTGGTTGCGCCGATGGCGCTTGTTTTCTCATCAATGCCCCAGCCGTGAAGCAAGGCTAACCAGGAGGGCGGCAAGGCGGTGGGCATCGACAAGGGCAGCTTCATCAAGATGAACAAGAACGCCTTTACCTGTGCGGGCACTAAAATCAACACCTGAAAAAGACAGTGAGCAATATGCTGCCAAGGCCTCCTGTTTGCCTTAGGTCTTGAGAGAGAAAAAACCGTTTTCCCAGCCTCCCAGCCGGTCATAAACCTGGCTGCCCAGCCAGTTGGCAATTACATCCTGCAGTTCCGGCTTGCTCATGTAGTCGGTAAACAACTCCTCGTTGAGTTCCATGCGCTCGATAAACAGAGACTCCAGCACCTGGCGAAAAACCAGTTGGAACTTGTCGAGGGAATTCACTTCGGCTGCTTTGCGCAAGGATTCGTTCTGGCTGGCGGCCTCGGCAATCTGCTCAAAAAAGAGTTGGTCCGCCTCGCTCAAATCAGCACCGAAACGCTCATTGATGATATCGATGAGGCGGGAGAGGGTCACGTATTCTTCACGAACTTCGGCAGTGCCAACCTCGCGCGGCCCGTCAAGCGGCATGGCATAGCCCTCGGCCAGGTTGATCGAGCCTTCGCTGATCTTCTGTAGCCGGTAGTAGCCAAGTTCCACTTCCTCATCGAACCGGTATCCAGGGCCGGTCTTGCGTCTGGGCAGTTTCAAGGCCAGGTGGCGCAGATAGGTGAAGAGTTTTTCCAGATCACTGTCCTGGTAGGGAATCACCTGACTCAAAAAACTGTAAAGATTGCGGAATGCCTGGATTTTGCCGCGCCACAGTTCGGCTTCTTCCTCTTCATCGTTTTGCATACTCGCAAAGCGGGCCGCCGCCTGATCAAGAAGGACGTTCATGTTCTTATGGTCAGCCGGGCTCTGGCGGCGCTTGGGGGCAAAGAAGATATGCGAGAACGCGTCCACCTCGTCTTGCAGGTAGATGCCAGATCCGTCCAGCTCGGCTTTCACCTCATAGAGCCGATCCGGATCGACTTCCTCGCCCATGACGGAGCCTTCGTAATACTGGCGAAACGCCTCCTGAATCTCGTCCGGGTCGTTGACAAAATCGAGCACAAAGGTGTCTTCTTTCAGCGGATGGGTGCGGTTGAGGCGCGAAAGCGTCTGCACCGCCTGAATTCCGGCCAGGCGCTTGTCCACGTACATGGTGTGCAAAAGCGGCTGGTCGAAACCGGTCTGGTACTTCTCCGCCACCAGCAGCACCCGGTAGTCGGGTTTGGCAAATGCCTCGGGCAACTCTTTTTCTTTCAGGCCTTTATTCATCTCGACTTCGGTATAGGTCTTCCCGGGTAACCTGTCGTCTTCAACCGTGCCGGAAAACGCC
>CAZEIT010000016.1:0-15235 GCA_964512515.1 uncultured Desulfobulbus sp. | reverse complement strand
TCATTATCTATGTCCGGTATGTTTTGGCACATTTCCGAAATTGTATTAAAAAATGCAGTGCGCTCTGCTGAGTATTTCTCTCTTAGATCAATCAATTTATCAAAAGGAACCCTGTTGATATCCTTAGGAAGAAAGGAAGCTATTAGTAAATTGCCTAGCTTATATTCAAACTCTGCATCATAGTCTCGAAATACTTTCGGTTCGAAAGATGATGATACTGAAAAAAATTGTTCAATATCTGTCACAACAGGAAGTGATTTTTGATTAGAAATAATTTTTGCAAGATAGGACATATACATAAATCCTATCTCGTTATCAATCCTTACCCAGTCTTCCCACTCGCTTTCGCCAGGTATCGCTAAACCAATTTCGAATAATTTGAAAAATTGTTCTCAAATTCATTAAAATAATTTAAAATAATAATGTCGTATTATGGCAACTTCTATGTTTTTTTAGTAAGGTTCAATTTTAAATTTGGATATTGATATGTTTGTAAATAATTCTGGTCATGACGTTGTGGTCAAACCTGGGAGATATAAAGAAGGAGAAGGAAAGAATAATATAATTGTCCCAGATGGGGCAACTTATCATGGATCGATAGATGGGTTTTGGGACGAAGAAAAAGGATGGTATAAAGTAAAATATGGTACCAGTATTGTATCTGAATCCGTGAGGGTGATGAAGTGAAAGTGTAACAAAAAATATTGATTTTACTGCATTATTTCGAACGCCCAAAAACTTACCTGCCAGGTCAATTTTTATAATAAAAGAAAAATAATGTATAATCAATATGTTGATGTTCTTTTTATGGCATCAATATCACGGATTCAGGCTGTACTCATCGGAAATGAAATTCTTAATCGTTCCCACACTCTTGCGTGGGAACGATCAGACACGGTGTATGCCAGGCCAGCTTATACCTTGGCGAGAGTGTCGCAGTTTCTCCAGCAGGTGGGGTCACTGGCCAGGTAGTCGCCGGTGAGCTGGAAGGCGGCCCCTCTGCAGCCGTAGCATTCGGCAGCCTTTTCACAGCTTTTGCACGGGCCCTTAATGGTTTTGCGGTAATTTTTCAGATCGTTCAACACGTTGGAAGTGCGCAAGATATCTACCAGGGTCTGCTCGCGAATATTGCCGATAGGCAGCGTCACCCCCACACAGGGCATAACCTCGCCGGTGGCGGTCACCAGACAGGAAACCTGATGGCGCATGCAGCGGTTGCCCACCAGCGGCGGCTGCGGCTCCCAAATCCGGTCAAACTCATTGCGGTCAATGGCGGCAAGCTGACTGAAGAGTTCCTTCAACTCCGGGCCGGAAACGTTGAGCCAGTTGTTCTCCACGGCATTGGCCTGGGGCGTGATCACCTCAAAGTAGGGTTCGATGCCTTCCCGTCGCAGCCAGCGCCACAGCTCTGGCAATTCTGCAATATTCTGACGGCAGATTACCGTGGACAGGGCAAGAAACAGCCTGTTTTTGGGGTAGCCAGCGTTGCGTAAATTGGCCAGCGCCTGGGCGATAATGGCGTGCGCGCCTTTTTTACCAGCCAGTTTGTCTTGCAGCTCAGCATCGCGCGAGTTCAGCTTGAGCACCACCCGCGCCTTTTTCTGCGCCAGCAGGCTGGCGAGCTCTGCAGTGACGCCGCTGCCATTGGTGAACATCTCGATAGCAAGCCCGTTATCGGCCAGGAATTCAAGCATTTCCGGCAGATGCAGGTAAATACTTGGTTCGCCGCCTAAAATAATTATTTTCCGCGCCCCCAGTTCTTTGGCTTGCAGAAGCACAGAACGGATCTCCTCCCTGGTCAATTCATCTGGTCGTGCAACCCGATTCTCCACATAACAGTAGGCGCAGCGAAAATTGCACAGACGGCTGAACTCGATCTCCATGGAGAGCAGCCTGCCCGCGGCAACCGCCTCCCGTACCTCGGCCTCACTGAATTCCAGATTGTAGATCTGCATATTCAGTATCCTTCCAGATCAGGAAAGTGGTTCATGCCTTGCCAGTGGGCCTCGGCCTCCTGGTAGAGTCCTTGCCAGCCCTTTTCTCGCAGTTTGCGTTCATAACTGCGTTTGAGCACCGGCTTGACGGCAAAGCGCCAGAGCGAGGTCCAGAAGCGGCCTTCCTGGCGTAGCAACTGGGGTGGCCGCCACCAGCCCAGCACCTGTTCCCGTTGCAGCCAGAACTCAAACTGCAGCTCTTCCATGCTCAGGTGTCTGGTGCGTACATTGGCCCAGAGGCCGTTGTAGCGCTTATAATCATGCATATTCACCACCATACCTGCGTCGATCAGTTGCTGGCGCATACCGGTTTTCGGGTAAGGGGTGAGCACCTGACAGTAGGGTACATCCGCGCCGATCTCCTGGAAAAACTCGTAGTTTTCCCGGATAGCGTCGACGTCGTCATCCGGAAAACCGAAGATCAGGCCCGCCAGCACCATGATGCCGTGTTTGTGGCAGTTGGCAATGGCCTGCTTGCTGGCAGCCACAATATCGCCCTTGCCGGCCTGGCTCAGATTTTTTTTGGAACCGTTCTCTATGCCCAGAAATACTATGCGAAAACCAGCCTTGGCCATCTTGGCCACCATGTCCTCGTTGGCGGCAATGGTCAGGCAGTCGGCCTGCACAGTCAGCATCAGATTTTTGTAATTGCGGGCGATAATGCCGTCGCAGAGCTGCATTACCCGCTTAACATTCAAAACAATGTTGTCGTCCGAAAGAAAGACCCATCGGGTCTTGCGCTCGTAGTAGATGTCGTCCAGATCGGCCAGCACCCGTTCAATGGGAAAGGTGCGGAAGCTGCGGCCATACATGTGGCGCATGCAGCAGAAGTTGCAGGAGCGGGTACAGCCGCGCGAGGTCTCCAGCACCTCGACTTTCTTGGTGACGATATGGTAGCCCCAGGTCAGCCTGCGCTGGTCGCGGACGGGCGGCTTGATGGTGCTAAGCTCCAGATTTTCCCCTCTGGGATTGTGGCGGAAGATGCCCGCATTTTTATAGGACAGGCCAGGGATGCGCTCCACCGCATCTTCTTCTTCCAGGGCCCGCACCAGCCGCCGCATGATCAGCTCGCCTTCGCCGCGCACCATGTAGTCAAACCAGCGGGCATCCGGGCTGGCAGCCACCTCCTCATACATTAAGGTGGCATGGTAGCCGCCCAGCACCAGCTTTGCTTCGGGCCGCAGGGTTTTGAGCAGGTGGGCAATCTTGACACAGGTGTCAAACTGCCAGGTCATGGAGGAGAGGCCAATGAGATCTGGTTTGAAGTCTGCCACCAGGCGTGAGATGTATTTTTTGAGGGAGCGCCGTTTGCGCACCAGGTCAATCAGGCGGATTTCATGACCTGGGTCCAGGTTTGCAGCAATGCTGGCAATGCCCAAATTGGGCATGTGCACCGCTGATTCATGGATGACCACCGGGGTGATATCCGGCATGGACATAAGAAGGATGTTCATGGCTGTGCCTTTATTAGGAAGCGGACTGGGTTGACGGCTGGCCTGTGTGGCGAAAGGCGCTGTTCTCGGGGGTCGGAGGAGTTTTGCCCTTGAGCAGGACGGTTAAGGCCTCCTCCAACTGGGTTAAGGGACCCTGGTAGAGCGGGTCTTGCGGCTGGATACAGCCTACGGCGGTAACGCGGATAGTGTTGGCTGCGCTTGCGCAAAAGAGGAAACGACCAGGCGGAAACAGGACATTGGTGTTGTCGATGCGAAAAACCTCAAGCGGCGCCTTGGTGAGTCGTGCCAGTTTGAGGGCCCTGTGCTGCAGGGGAGCTGGCTGCCCATCGTGGCTGCGTGTGCCTTCCGGAAAGATGAAGAGATTGCCGCCCTCCGCAAGATAGTTTTGCAGGCCTTCCATTTGTTTGAGCATCAAACCAGTAAAGCGGCCTTCGCTGCTTGAGGGCAGGTAACCTGCGCTTTTCAGCACCCAGCCGAAGATGGGGAAGAGGAAAAAGCGCGCCTTCACTACCGTGGTGCAGGAACGCATGGCTGCCATGAGCAGAAGCGGGTCCAGATAGGAAAGGTGGTTACACAGGATAACCGCACCCTTACTGCTGCTCAGGCGTGTATCAATCTGCCAGCGCTGGCGAGGGGCAATCAGCCTGAGCAGGGCAAAGAGACCTTGGCAGTAGAGATGGTTCAGTTGCTGGAAGGCCTGGCGGCGGCGTGGACAGAAAAAGGCTGCGCCATAAAAGGGGGCAAAGAAGAGAAGAAAGGCAAAGATGTAATAGCTCCAAGCTGCCAGGGTCACAGGCACATCAATAAACAGCCGCGCCAACATGGTGGAGCGGGCGGGGCTGGGGTCAGCTTGCATCTGCCCCTTTTCGTATGAGCAAACAGGTGTTGACCCCGCCAAAGGCAAAATTCTGCACCGCGGCAATGCGCACAGCCGCATCCATGCACTCGGGTGTATGGCGGATCATGGCGCAGCGGGGATCAATCTCGTCAAGATTGAGAGTGGGCGCGAGAAAGCCTTCCTGCATCATATACAGGGCAAAAATGAGCTCTATCGCCCCGCAGGCCCCCATGGTATGGCCAGTATAACCTTTGAGCCCGCTCACGTATGGAGTGGCGCTGCGATTCTGGCCATACACCTTGGCAATAGCTTGGGCCTCGATGATATCCCCCATCTTGGTGGCAGTGGCATGGGCACTGATGAAGTCCACCTCTTCCGGTTTGAGTCTGGCGTTTTTTAAGGCCAGTTGCAGGGTGGCGGTAATGCCGTCCAGATTGGGCAGGATCATGTCACCGCCATTATTGGTGCAGGCAAAGCCAAGTACCTCGGCCAGGATCGGAGCACCACGCTGTTTGGCGGATTCATAGTCTTCCAGGAGTACCGCGCCCGCGCCTTCGCCCACCACCAGGCCATCGCGTCTTTTGTCAAAAGGGCGGGGCGTCTGTTCGGGATGCTCGTTAAAGGCAACGGAGCATGCTAGCAGATTGTCGAACACCGCCACGGTAGTGGTGTCGTACTCGTCGGCCGCACCACAGATCATGGCATCCTGCAAACCGAATTTGATGGCTTCATAGCCAAACCCAATGGCTTGGCTGCCGGTGGTACAGGCCGTGGCCGTGGCGATTACCCGGCCAGTGATGTGGAACATGCGGGTGATGTTGACTGCAGTGGTGTGCACCATGGAGCGAAGGTAATCCACCGCACCGATGGAGGAAAAACCGCTGTCCAGTTGTTGAAAAAAGGTGCGGTAGATGTCTCGCTGCACAGTTGGGCTGCCGTGGGTGGAGCCAAAGGCCACGCCCAGCCGCCCAGAGCTGATAAAGTCTTGCTCAAGCCCGGAGGCGGCCAGTACATCTCCGGCCACCTGGCAGGCATAGTTGGCCACCGGGCCCATGGTTTTGCGGAACTGGCGGGCGAAGTCAAAGGCAATGGGGTAGTCCACTGTGCCAAAGACCTTGGAGTGGATGCGATTGGCGAGCAGGCCGTCGTCCCTGAGGGGTTTCACCCCAGAAACGCCCGCCTTGAGGGCCGCAACAATATCTTTTTTGCCGTAGCCAATGGGCGAGATGGCGGAACAGGCAGTGATCACGACCCGGCGGCTCATGGTGTGGCCAGGTCCCGCTTGCGTTGCATGGTTTCGATATAATTCAGAATGTCGTTAATGGTGCGGATAGCCATGGCCTGCTCCTTTTCCTCACGGGTGAGCGCAAAGCCAAGCATATTCTCTATTTTGGCCAGCAGTTCGATGGCATCGATGCTGTCAAAGCCGTGCACATCGCGCAGATGGTCGTTTGGGGCGGGATCCTTAAATTCAAAATCCTGCACGAGAATGGCGATAATCCGGTCTTGCAGTTCCTCTCGGGTCATAATCTCGTTAAGCTTAAATGAGTGGAGAAAAGTCCAAAATAATACTTGGTTTGCCGTAAAAAGCAAAGATTTGCCATTTCAGGGATGCCAGGGGTGCAGTCTGGTCTGTGACTTGGATTTTTTCTCACCCAGCGTATCTGGCTTATCATAGACAAAACGACGGAAATGGAACCAGGCAAAGGGGTGCTGCCCCAGCGCCTGCTCCATAAGATGGGCATACTGTTGCGCCGCCTGCTGAAGGAGCTGTTCGCGTTGACTGCGTTCGGGGTTGGGGGGCAAATGCAGGGGTGGCGACAGAGTGAAATGGTAGCGGCCAACTCCGGTGCGAAAGGCGAAAAAAACGAAGATGGGTGATCCGGCCAGCATGGCCATGACAAAGGGGGCAGCCGGTATTTTGGCGACACCGCCCAGGAAAGAAACTTCCAGCCGCCTTTGCTCTGGTTTTAACAGGATATCTCCGGGCATGGAAACCACGCCGCCACCTTGCAGGAAGCGGATGCCCTCAATGGCGACCATCGGGTTTTCCTCCTCGGCCTCCATGGCGAGAATGCGCACCCCGCCCTGGCGCAGCGCCTCTTTTTGCGCGGCCTCCACGCCTTCCTTTTGTTTTGCGCCCATAAAGAGCAAAAGACGCAATTCCTTGAACTGGCGGCCCAGCAGGCTTGCGGCAATTTCCCAGTTGCCCAGGTGCGACATGAGCAGAAGCGCGCCCTGCTGGTTCAGATAGGGCTCAAGCTGTTCCAGCCCCTCGGAGCTGAAGCTGATACCATCGCCTTTGCTGCACCGGGCAAAGAAACGGTCGGTGTGGATAGTGGTGAAGTACTGGTATTGACGAAAGCTTGCGTACCAGTGCCAGGCCCTGGAACGATCAGGATAAAGCAGCCGGTAGAAACGGATGCTTTCCTTTCTAAGTGATGAGAACAGAAAATAGCCCAGGGCGATACTGCGGGCGCAGAGGTTTAAAAACCAGGAGCCAAGAAGCGCTGCGCCTCCTTCCAGCAAACGGTACCAGAAAGCGTTCATGGCTTGCGTTTACAGCCAAACCAGTGCTGGAAAAAGAGGCGAGAGAACGTAGCGCTATTTCTGAGGAAATCGCGGCCAGGCCGGAAATGGCTGATGCGCTCGCCCCTGGGCTGATAGACCACCTCTACCTGCGCTTCCAAAACCTGCATGCCCTGCTGCCGGGCCTTCACCAGCACCTCTACCTCGTACTGGTAGCGCATGGCCTGTACGCCAAGCAGCAGCGTCTCCGGCAGGGGATAGAGGCGGAAACCGGATTGGGAATCTGTCAATCTGGGTCCGCCACAGGCCCAGACCCAGAAATTTGAGAAGCCACGCCCGGCCCGGCTGGTCCAGGGTACATGGATATTGTCCATGCCGCTGCGCACACCCACCACCAAGGGCCTGCCCCCGGCTGAGCGGGCCCTGGCCAGCAGATTACGCCCATCTTCGGCCCGGTGCTGACCGTCGGCATCCATGCAGAGCGCCCAGTTGTACCCCTGCTCAGCCGCAGCACTGAAGGCGCTCTGCAAAGCTGCGCCCTTGCCAAGGTTTTGACGGTGGCGCAGGATGCACATATTGGCATATTCAGGCAGGGTAGCCAGGCTGTTGAGAATGGCACTGGTGCTGTCGCTTGAGCCGTCATCCACCACAAAGATGGGCAGCCCCAGCGTGCCGGCGTCTGCGAGTACGGCCTGCAAACGGCTGCCATGGTTGTAGGCGGGAATAACCAGCGCCACCTGCATGCTACATCTCCTTAAATTTCGGGCAGACAGCCAGGCCCCAGGTGCCTGGGCCCATATGTACGCCCGAGGTCAGGGAGAGCGGCACCATAAGAATTTCGCTTTCAGGCAGCATTTCTTGTAAAGGCGAAAGCATAGCCTCCCGCACCCAGTCTTCGTTGTCGCTGAACTGGAGCAGCGCCAGGGCAATTTGCCCCTTGTGCTTTAGATGTTTTATCTGGGCCAGGGCAAAATCCACCTGGGCCGCCTGACTGCGCAGCACCCCCAGCTTACGCACCCCTTCCGCCTGTGGGCTGATAATGGGTTTAAGCCCCAACAGTCCGCCTGCAAGTCCGCTGATTTTCGAAATCCTGCCACCTGCCGCCAGGTAACGCAGGTTGTCGATAAAAACATATTCCTCGCAGTTATGGCAGAGCCAGTTCACATGGGCGAGCAGGGCCTTCTTCGAATTGAGGCGGCGGCTGGCGCGGCTGGCCAAAAGCGCAATGCAGGCCAGACGGCCCGAGGCCGCGCCGCTATCGATTACCGTGAAATTATCTGCATCATCGTGCTGCTCTTTCCAAGCCAGGGCGTTGGCGTAGTTGCCGGTGTAAACAGAACCCACAGAAAGATACAGGGAGGGGCCGTGCAGTTCCAGGGTGTGGGAGAAATGCTCCTGGCGTTCATAGGTGGAGGCCTGGGCAGTGCTCACCTTTTTGCCGGCGCGCAGGGCTTGGTAGATATGGGCGGGCTGCCACAGTGTTTCCGGCTTGGCCTCGCCCTCGCAAATGATATAGCTGTCAAGCAGGGTAATATGCTCCTTCAGTGCCAGCGGGCGCGGGAGCGAACCGGCAGCGTCGCAGAGCAGATGGAAGAGACCGGGCGGCGACTGCTCATCTTGCTTTGCCGCCTCAATCACTTCGCTGCGCCACTGGCTGATACAGCCCAGCCGCTCAATATCTTGCCGCAGTCTTTCTGGGTTTTGACTGTGCAGGTGCAGCCGCAGGATATTGCCATCCTGACGGGCCACCACACTCTCGCCCAGGGTGGCGAGAAAGGCCGGGTCAGCAAGAACCGCACTGTGATCGGTCTGGTCAAGGCTTAAATTGATGCAGGAGCCCAGGTCTTGCTTATGTTCACTGGTCAGGGCAGGTTCGAGCAGGCCCTGGAATAGTTCCTGCGCCGGGCGACACAGGCCAGAGTCTTGGAGCAGCTCTGCAAAAAAACCCTCAAAGAAGAAGAACAGACCAAGCGCGCCTGCATCCACCACGCCTGCCTGACGCAGTTCCGGCAGGATACGGGCCGTGGCGCTGACTCTGGCTGCGAGCCTGTCCATAAGTTCGCGGCCAGGAGGCAGGTGCGCGCCGGAATCATGGAAAAAGGCAAAGGCCGCAAAGACATCCAGCATGGTGCCGTCTTTGGGCGTAAGCACTGCTTGCCGGGCCAGACGGCTGCCTTCGGCCAGCACTGGGGCCAAGGACTGCAGTTCGCCTGTAGATTTGTTAAGGGCCTGTTCAGTGAGAAGCGGCACAAAAAAGGCTGCGGCGATGTTGCCGGAGTTGCCGGTGGCACTGTGCTGGAGAAGCTCGAGACACCGGCTGTTGGCACTTTCCATGTCGCGCAGCGGGGCAAGGCTCAGGCGTAGATTTACACCGGTATCGGCGTCTGCCACGGGGAAGACATTGATGTAGTCAAGCAGTTCCGCGCGCGCGGCCATGCGCTCATACCCGGCAGTACAGGCGGCCCGCAGGCGTTTCATGTGTTCACCAGGGCCAGGATGGCCTCGCGGTCATACTTGCCATTGGCCCTGACTGGGATGTGGTCGACCACCTTGATGATACGGGGCAGGGCATAAGGCTCCAGGTGCCGACTCAACTCGTGGCGCAGCGAATTGATGGTACATTCATCCGGCCCGGTTGCCGTCAGGATGGCAGCGATGCGGTTTTCCCGGCTGCCGCCTTCAGGCAGGGCGAGCACCACAACCTCCCGCACTCCGGCTTGCTCCTGTAAAAGCCGTCGAATCATCTCCAAATCTACCCGTTTGCCAGCCACCTTCACCACCAGGTCTGCCCGGCCCAGCAGGGAGAAACGCGCGCCATCCAAAGCCGCGACCCTGTCTGCGGTATGGAAATATCCGTTTGCATCCAGGGGGAGTTCGGGTGAGAGAAAAGGGGAGCGCACCGTCAGCCGCTCGTCTGGGCTCAATTGCCAGCCAATGGGGGGCAGCACGGTGAAGTGTTCCTCACCCTGAAAGCGGTTTCTGCAGGCAATGCCACCGGTTTCCGTGGACCCGTAGACCTCGACAATGCCGGTCTTGTTGGCCTGGCAAAAGGAGTGGTTGTCTGCTGCATCCAGCATGCCGGCCGAAGAAAAGGCCAGACGCAGGTTGGAAGGCGCGCAGCTCTTGCCTGCCAGGGCGCGGTAGTGGGCAGGCACGCTGATAAAGATGCTGATCTTGTGTTCCCGCACGCATGCCACCATCTCTTCAGGAAAGGCAGGTGTCTGCACCAGCACTGCCGCGCCACTGACCAGCGGTAGAAGGATGCTGTAGAGCAGGCCGTAGATGTGGTAAGGGGCGATGGTGGCCGCGATGCGATCCTGCGTCTGAATGCCATGGTGAGTGGCAATGAACAGGGCCTCGCCAAAAAGATTGGCTGCAGTCTTGTTCCACAGTTGCGGTGTGCCGGTGCTGCCACCGGTGAAAAGACTGAGAACAACTCCTTTAGCCGGAGTCTGCGGCAGAGGAGGGGTTGTCTGGGCAAGATCGTTTTGCGGCAAGGCTACCCTGTGCAGGCCCTGGGGCAGTTCCAATTCTTCGCTTGAGATAACATGGTTGCAGCCGCTGGCCGCATGCAGGGCAGCCAGACCCTGGAGGGACAAGGCATAGGGCAGGAGGAGCGGCGGCCCGCCTGCCAGGGCGCTCAATAACGCTGCGGCGCACAGGGTTTTGTCTTCGCTGGCAAGGATGACGGGCCCAGCACCGCTAACCCCGTTAAGCTCGTGCAACTGCCAGTAGAGCCGGGCTGCAAGGCTGTGCAGGCTACGGTGGGAGATGCCATCAATAAGGAAGGGTCGCTCCGACCAGGCCGGAGCGCGCAGCAAGGCATGGCACTGCTGTGCAAGAATTGGTTCTTCCGACTTCACCCCACCTCCTCATTGTTGCGGCCGAAATGCTGGCGGCTCAGGCTGCGGTCGCGCGGGCGGAAGGTGTTGTCTGCCATTTCCTTGCGCATCACCTGGGCAAAGAGTTTGGCCATTTTCATGTTTTGGGATTCATCGTGGTAGAAGCTGTTCCAGGCATAATCGAGTAGTTCTTGTAAACGCTCCGGGCTCATGTGCCTGGGCTGAAAGACCACCTGGTCTGCCGAATATTGATTCCAGTCATAGCTAAGGATGCGGCCCTGGCGGTGCAGTTCCTTGTAGGCCTTGGTGTGGGGAAAGGGAGTAAGGACCGTGAATTCGGCCAGATCAAGGTCAATATCCAAAAGAAAGTCGATCAACCGCTTGATGAAGTCTTCGTCGTGGTTGTCCAGGCCCAGCAGAATAGTGCCCTCCACGCCGATGCCATGGTCGTGGTAGCGCCTGATGCGCTCGCGGATGTAGTCAGAGGTATCGAACACCGCCTGATAGACATACCAGGCCCCGGCCTGGGCAGCCAGATCAAGCACCTCTGGTTTGTCTTCAATGGGATGCGAGCACCATTTTTTCTTCAGGGGAATCATTTCCTGAAACAGGTCCAGTTCCCACTGGGTATCCTGGGCAAGGGAATTGTCCACAATGAAGAGGCGGTTATTGTCAATGGCCGCCATCTCCGCAATGGCCTTGTCAATGGGCCGGGGCCGGAAATTGCGTCCACCCAGGTAGGAAACCGCGCAGGGATAGCAGTTGAAGCGGCAGCCGCGGGAGGCATGCACCAGATCCACCATCTGCACGCCCCGGTAGTTATAGTGATTGCGTTTGAGGATATCCCGCCGGGCCGTGCCCACCAGGGCGATATCCGGTGGCTCGTTGAGGAAGTTGTAGACCGGTTTAAGGGCATTGCGGCGGAAATCGGCAAAGACCGCCTCCATCCGGCCCTCGGCCTCGCCGAGAAAAACCGCGTCAGCGTGCAATTGGCACTCCTCGGCGTGGAGCATGGCGGCAATGCCGCCGAAAATCACCTTGATGCCACGCCTGCGAAAGTTATCCGCTATCTCCCAGCCGCGCCGTACCTGCACAGTCAGCATCATGGAGATGCCGACAAAATCCGCAGGTGCATCAAAGTCGATCTCTTCCAGGTTTTCGTCGATAAAATCCACCTCAACATAGTCTGGCAGGGTGGCGGCGAATACAACCGGACCATGCGGCGGTAGATGAAATTCAGTCTGCCTGCCCAGTTTGGGCCATTTGGGGTAGATCAGTTTGAAACGCATGCACGCTTATTGGTTGGGAGTAAGGCGCTGGGCGGAGATCAGCCGCATGTTGAGGGTATAACCGCTGCGGCCTGGGGCGATAAGTTCCAGCTGTGAGGGCATAAGCCCAGATTGGCTCGTATATTCGCAGGAATAGGCCCGAACCGAACGGTTGGCTAGCGGGTCGGGGTTGTAGGTTTGCAAGCGCCAGCAGCCATCCTTGGTTTCCATGAGATCGGCAATTTCGCCATCCGCGGTTTCATAGCGGCAAACCCTGGCCTTGTCGGCCAGTTGGCCCTGACGCACCAGGCCCAGGGGCGGCAGGAACAGGGTGCGAATGTCTTTGACCAGGTTATCGGCAAAGTACTGGCGGTCAAAGGGCGGCAAAGCCCGGATAATCTCGACCGGGCCTGTGCCTTTGGCCCGGGCCTCAAACAGGGTCAGGCCCTCCACCGTGGTCAGGGCACAGCGGATATCCTGGCTGGTCAGCACCACCACGCCGATGGCGGAGCCGCCGCCGCCGCCGCTGGTCAGTTGGAAGCGAAGGGCGTGAACATACTGCCAGTCGCCCTGGGGAAAAAATTCTGCGCAGGTAAGGGGTGTTGGTACCGGCCGCAAAGGGGTGAGTGGCGGCGGCGTTTGCTTAACACTACTGCAACTGGCAAGAACAAGTGCGATCAGCCCGAGACAAAGCCGTTTCATGGCGTGACAAACAGTTTTTCCGCCAAGGGCTGGTTGAGAACGGCATCCGAGAAGGTGAGCCGGGTAAAGGTGTCTGGCCCTTCATTGATGATAACAGAGTCAATGAGCCCGTCGCGCCCTTGCAGGTGCAGGTCGATCCGGCTGATAATGGCAGCCAGCCCAGCGTCCTTGGGGGTGAGTACAATGGTCTCTTCATCGGGAAAGGATGCGGTAAAGGCAGGGTTGTCGGTAAAGCGGCCAGCCAACCAGTTGGTGATCTCCTCCAGAACCAGGTGCATGGAATCCATGGCCATGCCTGGGTCGTTCACTAGTTTGCCGTCTTGTTCAATCAGCTTTTTCATACTGCCCTCATGCACCAGGAGCAGGGTACGTACCGGGTAGAGGTATTCCCAGCGCAGGGAACGCGGGGCCTGAAAGGCAAAAATGCCGCGCGAGGTAATGGGCTGGGCCAGGATCTTAAGATGCTTTTCCTGAAAGAAATTCGCCTGCACTGATTGTAACTGCACCTGCGGTGGTTTGGGCGGCTCTGCCGCAGTGGCCGTTGCCGCAAGCATCAGTGTCAATACGAGAACAAGCGGGCGCAGCAGGCTCATATCATGCCCCCGTTCACCGAAACAACCTGCCCGGTCATGTAGGAGGAGGCGTCTGCACAGAGAAAGGCCACCACACTGGCCACTTCCTCTGCCCGGCCGATGCGGGCCATGGGAATCAGTTTTTTGATGTAATCCTTGGGTGCGTCTTGAATCATCTCTGTTTCGATAAGGCCTGGGGCCACCACATTGACCCTGATGCCCAGGCGCGCCACTTCAGCGGCCAGGGAGCGGCTGGCGGCATTGAGCCCGGCCTTGGCCGCAGCATAGTTGGTTTGGCCCCGGTTGGGGACCAGTGAGGCAGCAGAGGAAATAGACACCACCACTCCTGATTTTTGTCGCGCCATGTGTTCAATCGCTGGCCGGGTCAGGTTGTAAAAACCGTGCAGACTGGTATCGATAACCCGTGTCCAATTTGCCAGGGGCATGGTCATGAAAAGGCCATCAGCAATAACGCCTGCGTTGTTGATGAGGATATCCAAACGGCCGTGACGCTCGGCAATACGGTTAACCGCTGTGGCTGCGCCTTCCGTATCCCGCACATCAAAGGGGCAGAGTTCGCCCGCGCCCCCGGCCTGCACGAGTTCGGCAAGGGTCTCCTCGGCTCCGGCGCGGTTTTTCATGTAGTTGACGTATACAAAACACCCGTTTTGGCTCAGCTCCACGCAAATGGCCCGGCCTATGCCACCACTGCCGCCGCTTACCAGGGCTATCTTAGTTGCTTCTCTTGTCTGCATGGATATCGTCCTGCGGCTGATAGAGTTGCAGCACCACTTCTGCGATGCACGCGCCATTTAAGGACAGGGTAGCGTTTACTTCCTGAAAACCGCCGTAGCTGATGGTGTTGCGGCCTTCGGCCCTAATGTGTGCACCAAAGGGCAACTCGGCAAGGTGCAGTTCCGCGCGTTTTATGGCCACGATCCAGCCTTTTTGTTCGGAATCCGGGCCTTTCTGCTGCAGGCGGCCCCAACTGCAACTGATGCCCGCTGTCTGGGCGGCAATCTCTATCAGCACCAGGGCATCCACGCCTGTTTCTCCGGCAAGGGGCCATTCAGGCCGAACGATACTGCAAGTGACGGCAAAGTGGGTGTCGCCTGCAAGTACTGCGTCCAGCAGGAGCATGGGCCGCCGCTGGGGCAAAAGTGCTTCCAGAGCGACCTCGGTAATCGCCTCTTTGCCATTGGTGAGCATGGGTGGTACACTCTAAACTGCGGTAGCAGAAACGGGTACGGGCTAAGTTTACGGTTATACAGAACGCTGGAATGCCACAATATGGTAAAATATTGTCAACACACAAATTTACCATAATGCTGAGGAAAAGTAATCTTCTTTGTTCGGACCAGGTGACAAGGCAGGCGCTGATGGTGTACATAGGTTTTCTTTGTTGCCCTGCTGTGGCACATGGTTCACAGCATATCAGAGAGTTGTTTGTACAGGTGTGTATATGGATGCCTTGATAGAGGAATTAAAAGGGAAGTTGATCAGCCTGTTGAATCTGCCTGAGCTGACTCCGGAACGTTTTGATCCGGACGCCCGCCTGGTGGGCGGAGAGCTCGGCATTGACTCCATAGATGTGCTGGAAATGGTAGTAATGGTGGAAAAGGATTATGGGGTTTTGATCAACAACCAGGAGGTTGGCCAGCAGGTGTTTGCAACCTTAAGATCACTTGCCGCCCATATCTACGAGCACACGCGGGCCAGAATATCTTGATCAGTTGTCCTCTTCGTCCCATTCGCATTGCAGGCGTCGGTATTGTCAGCGCCCTGGGAGAGGGGCTCGCCGCAACCGAGGCCTCCTTGCGGCGGGGGCAAAGCTGCCTTGGACAACTCAATCTTTTTCCGCTTCTGCAGGGAGGCAGTCTGCCGGCAGGTCAGGCTGTTTTTCAAGAGAACCATTCAAGTCCCTTGCCGCGTACGCACCAGTTGGCACTGCGGGCAGCGGAGCAGGCCTTGTGTGGGTGCAGCGTAGCGCCGGATGCGGTTATTCTTGGCTGCACCACCGGCGGCATGCTGGTCAC